>NZ_CP069349.1:2135000-2435000 GCF_021497505.1 Turicibacter sp. TJ11
AGTGCCCGTACCGATAACCGACACAGGTAGGCGAGGAGAGAATCCTAAGATGAGCGAGAGAACTCTTGTTAAGGAACTCGGCAAAATGACCCCGTAACTTCGGGAGAAGGGGTGCTTGTGAAAGCAAGCCGCAGTGAATAGGCCCAGGCGACTGTTTATCAAAAACACAGGTCTCTGCTAAACCGCAAGGTGATGTATAGGGGCTGACGCCTGCCCGGTGCTGGAAGGTTAAGAGGAGAGGTTAGCGCAAGCGAAGCTTTGAATTGAAGCCCCAGTAAACGGCGGCCGTAACTATAACGGTCCTAAGGTAGCGAAATTCCTTGTCGGGTAAGTTCCGACCCGCACGAAAGGCGTAACGATCTGGGCGCTGTCTCAACAAGAGACTCGGTGAAATCATAGTACCTGTGAAGATGCAGGTTACCCGCGACAGGACGGAAAGACCCCGTGGAGCTTTACTGTAGCTTGATATTGAGCACTGGTGGCACATGTACAGGATAGGTAGGAGACGAAGAAACCAGGACGCCAGTCTTGGTGGAGTCGCTGTTGGGATACTACCCTTGTGTTACTGGGGTTCTAACCCGTGGCCCTCATCGGGTCAGGGAACAGTGTCAGGTGGGCAGTTTGACTGGGGCGGTCGCCTCCCAAAGAGTAACGGAGGCGCCCAAAGGTTCCCTCAGAATGGTTGGAAATCATTCGAAGAGTGTAAAGGCAGAAGGGAGCTTGACTGCGAGACCTACAAGTCGAGCAGGGACGAAAGTCGGGCTTAGTGATCCGGCGGTACCGAATGGAAGGGCCGTCGCTCAACGGATAAAAGCTACCCCGGGGATAACAGGCTGATCTCCCCCAAGAGTTCACATCGACGGGGAGGTTTGGCACCTCGATGTCGGCTCATCGCATCCTGGGGCTGTAGTCGGTCCCAAGGGTTGGGCTGTTCGCCCATTAAAGCGGTACGCGAGCTGGGTTCAGAACGTCGTGAGACAGTTCGGTCCCTATCCGTCGTGGGCGTAGGAAATTTGAGAGGAGCTGTCCTTAGTACGAGAGGACCGGGATGGACACACCGCTGGTGTACCAGTTGTTCTGCCAGGAGCATCGCTGGGTAGCTACGTGTGGACGGGATAAACGCTGAAAGCATCTAAGCGTGAAGCCCCCCTCAAGATGAGATTTCCCATTCGAAAGAAGTAAGATCCCTTGAAGACGACGAGGTGGATAGGTCAGGAGTGGAAGTGTGGTGACACATGGAGCGGACTGATACTAATCGATCGAGGACTTAACCAACGAAACTGAAGAAGATATCTAGTTTTGGAAGATTAACGAATCTTTCAGAGGTCTAGTGATGATGGCAAGGAGGGCACACCTGTTCCCATACCGAACACAGCAGTTAAGCTCCTTAGCGCCGAGGGTAGTACGCAAGTGCGAGAGTAGGACGTCGCTGGGCCGAATAAATGCCTCAATAGCTCAGTTGGTTAGAGCACTTGACTGTTAATCAAGGGGTCCTAGGTTCGAGTCCTAGTTGGGGCGCCATTAAATAAACTTAATGGCCCGTTGGTGAAGCGGTTTAACACACATGCCTTTCACGCATGCATACACGGGTTCGAATCCCGTACGGGTCACCATTAAGTGGAGGATTAGCTCAGCTGGGAGAGCATCTGCCTTACAAGCAGAGGGTCGGCGGTTCGAGCCCGTCATCCTCCACCATAATTAAATAACAGCCGGAATAGCTCAATTGGTAGAGCAACTGACTTGTAATCAGTAGGTTGCGGGTTCAAGTCCTGCTTCCGGCACCAGTTGGTGGGGTAGCGAAGTGGCTAAACGCGGCGGACTGTAAATCCGCTCTCTCCGAGTTCGGCGGTTCGAATCCGTCCCCCACCACCACTTAAATGATGGGCTATAGCCAAGCGGTAAGGCAACGGACTTTGACTCCGTCATGCGCTGGTTCGAATCCAGCTAGCCCAGCCAATGATGTCCTGCTAGCTCAGTTGGTAGAGCATCTGACTTTTAATCAGAGGGTCAGAGGTTCGAGTCCTCTGCAGGACACCATTTTTATGAAAAGATAAGGTGCGTGCCTTGAAATAAAAAATGCCTGGGTGGCGGAACTGGTAGACGCACAGGACTTAAAATCCTGCGGGTGGTGACACCCGTGCCGGTTCGATTCCGGCCCTAGGCACCAACTTAAAAAGCGCCCATAGCTCAATTGGATAGAGCGTTTGACTACGGATCAAAAGGTTAGGGGTTCGACTCCTCTTGGGCGCGCCATAAAACGGGAAGTGGCTCAGCTTGGTAGAGCACCTGGTTTGGGACCAGGGGGTCGCAGGTTCGAATCCTGTCTTCCCGACCATTAAAAAAAATACCCAAGGGGACTTAGCTCAGCTGGGAGAGCGCCTGCCTTGCACGCAGGAGGTCAGGGGTTCGATCCCCCTAGTCTCCACCAAAAACCTTGATCTTTGAAAACTAGATATCTTCATTCAGAAGAAACAATCAATAGATTTAAAATAGGTTAAGTGAATAAGGGCGCACGGAGGATGCCTTGGCACTAGGAGTCGACGAAGGACGCGACAAACGGCGAAACGCCTCGGGGAGCTGTAAGTGAGCATTGATCCGGGGATATCCGAATGGGGAAACCCGCTAGTGGTGATACGCTAGCACCATCTGGTGAATACATAGCCAGATTGGAGACAGACCCAGGGAACTGAAACATCTAAGTACCTGGAGGAAAAGAAAGAAAGATCGATTCCCGTAGTAGCGGCGAGCGAAGTGGGAAGAGCCCAAACCGGACTTGTCCGGGGTTGTAGGACCTTCAGAATTGACAAATCATGATAGCCGAATGGTCTGGGAAGGCCAACCGTAGGGGGTGAGAGTCCCGTAGGTGAAATTGTGAAATGCATGGAAGGAATCCTGAGTACGGCGGGACACGTGGAATCCCGTCGGAATCAACGAGGACCATCTCGTAAGGCTAAATACTACCTAGTGACCGATAGTGAACCAGTACCGTGAGGGAAAGGTGAAAAGAACCCCGGAAGGGGAGTGAAAGAGAACCTGAAACCGTGTGCCTACAACTAGTCAGAGCCCGTTCATGGGTGATGGCGTGCCTTTTGTAGAATGAACCGGCGAGTTACGATATCGTGCGAGGTTAAGCAGAAGATGCGGAGCCGTAGCGAAAGCGAGTCTGAATAGGGCGATGAGTACGATGTTGTAGACCCGAAACCGTGTGAGCTAGCCATGAGCAGGCTGAAGGTCAGGTAACACTGACTGGAGGGCCGAACCAGGGCACGTTGAAAAGTGCTTGGATGACTTGTGGCTAGGGGTGAAATTCCAATCGAACACGGATATAGCTGGTTCTCTCCGAAATAGCTTTAGGGCTAGCCTCGATGTTAAGTCTACTGGAGGTAGAGCACTGAATGGGTGATGGCCCCACCTCGGGGTACTGATCTCAATCAAACTCCGAATGCCAGATAGATATCATCGGGAGTCAGACTGTGGGTGATAAGGTCCATGGTCAAAAGGGAAAGAGCCCAGACCGCCAGCTAAGGCCCCCAAGTGTCCGTTAAGTGGAAAAGGATGTGGAGATGCACAGACAACTAGGAGGTTGGCTTAGAAGCAGCCATCCTTTAAAGAGTGCGTAATAGCTCACTAGTCGAGTGACTCTGCGCCGAAAATGTACCGGGGCTAAACGGACCGCCGAAGCTGCGGATTGACTTTAGAGTCAGTGGTAGGAGAGCGTTCTAACAGCGGAGAAGCAGTACCGGAAGGAGCTGTGGAGCGGTTAGAAGTGAGAATGCCGGTGTGAGTAGCGAAAGATAGGTGAGAATCCTATCCATCGAAAGCCTAAGGTTTCCAGGGGAAGGCTCGTCCGCCCTGGGTAAGTCGGGACCTAAGGTGAGGCCGAAAGGCGTAGCCGATGGACAACAGGTTGATATTCCTGTACCACTTATTAAACTGATGGAGTGACGGAGAAGGCTAAGTTGAGCGTGTGAATGGATTCACGTGTAAGCAGTGAGGTGGTCATGTAGGCAAATCCGCATGGCATAACATTGAGCTGTGATGCCGAAGCCAATAGGCGAAGTCAACTGACGTCACGCTTCCAAGAAAAGCTTCTAGGGTTAATTTAGTAAGTGCCCGTACCGATAACCGACACAGGTAGGCGAGGAGAGAATCCTAAGATGAGCGAGAGAACTCTTGTTAAGGAACTCGGCAAAATGACCCCGTAACTTCGGGAGAAGGGGTGCTTGTGAAAGCAAGCCGCAGTGAATAGGCCCAGGCGACTGTTTATCAAAAACACAGGTCTCTGCTAAACCGCAAGGTGATGTATAGGGGCTGACGCCTGCCCGGTGCTGGAAGGTTAAGAGGAGAGGTTAGCGCAAGCGAAGCTTTGAATTGAAGCCCCAGTAAACGGCGGCCGTAACTATAACGGTCCTAAGGTAGCGAAATTCCTTGTCGGGTAAGTTCCGACCCGCACGAAAGGCGTAACGATCTGGGCGCTGTCTCAACAAGAGACTCGGTGAAATCATAGTACCTGTGAAGATGCAGGTTACCCGCGACAGGACGGAAAGACCCCGTGGAGCTTTACTGTAGCTTGATATTGAGCACTGGTGGCACATGTACAGGATAGGTAGGAGACGAAGAAACCAGGACGCCAGTCTTGGTGGAGTCGCTGTTGGGATACTACCCTTGTGTTACTGGGGTTCTAACCCGTGGCCCTCATCGGGTCAGGGAACAGTGTCAGGTGGGCAGTTTGACTGGGGCGGTCGCCTCCCAAAGAGTAACGGAGGCGCCCAAAGGTTCCCTCAGAATGGTTGGAAATCATTCGAAGAGTGTAAAGGCAGAAGGGAGCTTGACTGCGAGACCTACAAGTCGAGCAGGGACGAAAGTCGGGCTTAGTGATCCGGCGGTACCGAATGGAAGGGCCGTCGCTCAACGGATAAAAGCTACCCCGGGGATAACAGGCTGATCTCCCCCAAGAGTTCACATCGACGGGGAGGTTTGGCACCTCGATGTCGGCTCATCGCATCCTGGGGCTGTAGTCGGTCCCAAGGGTTGGGCTGTTCGCCCATTAAAGCGGTACGCGAGCTGGGTTCAGAACGTCGTGAGACAGTTCGGTCCCTATCCGTCGTGGGCGTAGGAAATTTGAGAGGAGCTGTCCTTAGTACGAGAGGACCGGGATGGACACACCGCTGGTGTACCAGTTGTTCTGCCAGGAGCATCGCTGGGTAGCTACGTGTGGACGGGATAAACGCTGAAAGCATCTAAGCGTGAAGCCCCCCTCAAGATGAGATTTCCCATTCGAAAGAAGTAAGATCCCTTGAAGACGACGAGGTGGATAGGTCAGGAGTGGAAGTGTGGTGACACATGGAGCGGACTGATACTAATCGATCGAGGACTTAACCAACGAAACTGAAGAAGATATCTAGTTTTGGAAGATTAACGAATCTTTCAGAGGTCTAGTGATGATGGCAAGGAGGGCACACCTGTTCCCATACCGAACACAGCAGTTAAGCTCCTTAGCGCCGAGGGTAGTACGCAAGTGCGAGAGTAGGACGTCGCTGGGCCTTTCATTAAATACCTGCGGGTGTAGTTTAATGGTAGAACTTCAGCCTTCCAAGCTGACTGTGAGAGTTCGATTCTCTTCACCCGCTCCAATTGATGATGATGCACCGCAAGGGTGCTTTTTTTGTTTGTTTGAGTTGAGAGTCTAACCAACGATTCATTTAGCGACAGAAATGATAAAATTTCAAAAAAATCATTTGACAGCATTCGACAATCATGGTAAGATAATAAAGTCGTCGGAACGGACAGACAAAAATAAAAACAAAAAAGTTTAAAAAAGTGTTTGACAGAAAAAGTGAGACATGATAAACTAATAAAGTCGCCAAAACAAGGTGATGAGAAGTTCTTTGAAAACTAAACAGAACGTCAAGAAACATTTACTTTTAAGATAAAGTTTCGAACAGAAGCTTAGGATAAAAACAAACATTTAATATGGAGAGTTTGATCCTGGCTCAGGATGAACGCTGGCGGCGTGCCTAATACATGCAAGTCGAGCGAACCACTTCGGTGGTGAGCGGCGAACGGGTGAGTAACACGTAGGTCATCTGCCCATCAGACGGGGACAACGATTGGAAACGATCGCTAATACCGGATAGGACGAAAGTTTAAAGGTGCTCCTGGCACCGCTGATGGATGAGCCTGCGGCGCATTAGCTAGTTGGTAGGGTAACGGCCTACCAAGGCGACGATGCGTAGCCGACCTGAGAGGGTGAACGGCCACACTGGGACTGAGACACGGCCCAGACTCCTACGGGAGGCAGCAGTAGGGAATCTTCGGCAATGGGCGAAAGCCTGACCGAGCAACGCCGCGTGAATGATGAAGGCCTTCGGGTTGTAAAATTCTGTTATAAGGGAAGAACGACTTTAGTAGGAAATGGCTAGAGTGTGACGGTACCTTATGAGAAAGCCACGGCTAACTACGTGCCAGCAGCCGCGGTAATACGTAGGTGGCGAGCGTTATCCGGAATTATTGGGCGTAAAGAGCGCGCAGGTGGTTGATTAAGTCTGATGTGAAAGCCCACGGCTTAACCGTGGAGGGTCATTGGAAACTGGTCAACTTGAGTGCAGAAGAGGGAAGTGGAATTCCATGTGTAGCGGTGAAATGCGTAGAGATATGGAGGAACACCAGTGGCGAAGGCGGCTTCCTGGTCTGTAACTGACACTGAGGCGCGAAAGCGTGGGGAGCAAACAGGATTAGATACCCTGGTAGTCCACGCCGTAAACGATGAGTGCTAAGTGTTGGGGGTCGAACCTCAGTGCTGAAGTTAACGCATTAAGCACTCCGCCTGGGGAGTACGGTCGCAAGACTGAAACTCAAAGGAATTGACGGGGACCCGCACAAGCGGTGGAGCATGTGGTTTAATTCGAAGCAACGCGAAGAACCTTACCAGGTCTTGACATACCGTTGACCGTCCTAGAGATAGGATTTTCCCTTCGGGGACAATGGATACAGGTGGTGCATGGTTGTCGTCAGCTCGTGTCGTGAGATGTTGGGTTAAGTCCCGCAACGAGCGCAACCCCTGTCGTTAGTTGCCAGCATTCAGTTGGGGACTCTAACGAGACTGCCAGTGACAAACTGGAGGAAGGTGGGGATGACGTCAAATCATCATGCCCCTTATGACCTGGGCTACACACGTGCTACAATGGTTGGTACAAAGAGAAGCGAAGCGGTGACGTGGAGCAAACCTCATAAAGCCAATCTCAGTTCGGATTGTAGGCTGCAACTCGCCTACATGAAGTTGGAATCGCTAGTAATCGCGAATCAGAATGTCGCGGTGAATACGTTCCCGGGTCTTGTACACACCGCCCGTCACACCACGAGAGTTTACAACACCCGAAGTCAGTGGCCTAACCGCAAGGAGGGAGCTGCCTAAGGTGGGGTAGATGATTGGGGTGAAGTCGTAACAAGGTATCCCTACCGGAAGGTGGGGATGGATCACCTCCTTTCTATGGAGAAAGCGACGTTCTGTTTAGTTTTGGAAGAATTTCTTCCAAGGTTGATCTTTGAAAACTAGATATCTTCATTCAGAAGAAACAATCAATAGATTTAAAATAGGTTAAGTGAATAAGGGCGCACGGAGGATGCCTTGGCACTAGGAGTCGACGAAGGACGCGACAAACGGCGAAACGCCTCGGGGAGCTGTAAGTGAGCATTGATCCGGGGATATCCGAATGGGGAAACCCGCTAGTGGTGATACGCTAGCACCATCTGGTGAATACATAGCCAGATTGGAGACAGACCCAGGGAACTGAAACATCTAAGTACCTGGAGGAAAAGAAAGAAAGATCGATTCCCGTAGTAGCGGCGAGCGAAGTGGGAAGAGCCCAAACCGGACTTGTCCGGGGTTGTAGGACCTTCAGAATTGACAAATCATGATAGCCGAATGGTCTGGGAAGGCCAACCGTAGGGGGTGAGAGTCCCGTAGGTGAAATTGTGAAATGCATGGAAGGAATCCTGAGTACGGCGGGACACGTGGAATCCCGTCGGAATCAACGAGGACCATCTCGTAAGGCTAAATACTACCTAGTGACCGATAGTGAACCAGTACCGTGAGGGAAAGGTGAAAAGAACCCCGGAAGGGGAGTGAAAGAGAACCTGAAACCGTGTGCCTACAACTAGTCAGAGCCCGTTCATGGGTGATGGCGTGCCTTTTGTAGAATGAACCGGCGAGTTACGATATCGTGCGAGGTTAAGCAGAAGATGCGGAGCCGTAGCGAAAGCGAGTCTGAATAGGGCGATGAGTACGATGTTGTAGACCCGAAACCGTGTGAGCTAGCCATGAGCAGGCTGAAGGTCAGGTAACACTGACTGGAGGGCCGAACCAGGGCACGTTGAAAAGTGCTTGGATGACTTGTGGCTAGGGGTGAAATTCCAATCGAACACGGATATAGCTGGTTCTCTCCGAAATAGCTTTAGGGCTAGCCTCGATGTTAAGTCTACTGGAGGTAGAGCACTGAATGGGTGATGGCCCCACCTCGGGGTACTGATCTCAATCAAACTCCGAATGCCAGATAGATATCATCGGGAGTCAGACTGTGGGTGATAAGGTCCATGGTCAAAAGGGAAAGAGCCCAGACCGCCAGCTAAGGCCCCCAAGTGTCCGTTAAGTGGAAAAGGATGTGGAGATGCACAGACAACTAGGAGGTTGGCTTAGAAGCAGCCATCCTTTAAAGAGTGCGTAATAGCTCACTAGTCGAGTGACTCTGCGCCGAAAATGTACCGGGGCTAAACGGACCGCCGAAGCTGCGGATTGACTTTAGAGTCAGTGGTAGGAGAGCGTTCTAACAGCGGAGAAGCAGTACCGGAAGGAGCTGTGGAGCGGTTAGAAGTGAGAATGCCGGTGTGAGTAGCGAAAGATAGGTGAGAATCCTATCCATCGAAAGCCTAAGGTTTCCAGGGGAAGGCTCGTCCGCCCTGGGTAAGTCGGGACCTAAGGTGAGGCCGAAAGGCGTAGCCGATGGACAACAGGTTGATATTCCTGTACCACTTATTAAACTGATGGAGTGACGGAGAAGGCTAAGTTGAGCGTGTGAATGGATTCACGTGTAAGCAGTGAGGTGGTCATGTAGGCAAATCCGCATGGCATAACATTGAGCTGTGATGCCGAAGCCAATAGGCGAAGTCAACTGACGTCACGCTTCCAAGAAAAGCTTCTAGGGTTAATTTAGTAAGTGCC
Organism: Turicibacter sp. TJ11; assembly: GCF_021497505.1. Lineage (NCBI taxonomy): Bacteria > Bacillati > Bacillota > Erysipelotrichia > Erysipelotrichales > Turicibacteraceae > Turicibacter > Turicibacter sp. TJ11. The sequence continues at coordinate 2,144,218 of NZ_CP069349.1, forward strand.
CGTACCGATAACCGACACAGGTAGGCGAGGAGAGAATCCTAAGATGAGCGAGAGAACTCTTGTTAAGGAACTCGGCAAAATGACCCCGTAACTTCGGGAGAAGGGGTGCTTGTGAAAGCAAGCCGCAGTGAATAGGCCCAGGCGACTGTTTATCAAAAACACAGGTCTCTGCTAAACCGCAAGGTGATGTATAGGGGCTGACGCCTGCCCGGTGCTGGAAGGTTAAGAGGAGAGGTTAGCGCAAGCGAAGCTTTGAATTGAAGCCCCAGTAAACGGCGGCCGTAACTATAACGGTCCTAAGGTAGCGAAATTCCTTGTCGGGTAAGTTCCGACCCGCACGAAAGGCGTAACGATCTGGGCGCTGTCTCAACAAGAGACTCGGTGAAATCATAGTACCTGTGAAGATGCAGGTTACCCGCGACAGGACGGAAAGACCCCGTGGAGCTTTACTGTAGCTTGATATTGAGCACTGGTGGCACATGTACAGGATAGGTAGGAGACGAAGAAACCAGGACGCCAGTCTTGGTGGAGTCGCTGTTGGGATACTACCCTTGTGTTACTGGGGTTCTAACCCGTGGCCCTCATCGGGTCAGGGAACAGTGTCAGGTGGGCAGTTTGACTGGGGCGGTCGCCTCCCAAAGAGTAACGGAGGCGCCCAAAGGTTCCCTCAGAATGGTTGGAAATCATTCGAAGAGTGTAAAGGCAGAAGGGAGCTTGACTGCGAGACCTACAAGTCGAGCAGGGACGAAAGTCGGGCTTAGTGATCCGGCGGTACCGAATGGAAGGGCCGTCGCTCAACGGATAAAAGCTACCCCGGGGATAACAGGCTGATCTCCCCCAAGAGTTCACATCGACGGGGAGGTTTGGCACCTCGATGTCGGCTCATCGCATCCTGGGGCTGTAGTCGGTCCCAAGGGTTGGGCTGTTCGCCCATTAAAGCGGTACGCGAGCTGGGTTCAGAACGTCGTGAGACAGTTCGGTCCCTATCCGTCGTGGGCGTAGGAAATTTGAGAGGAGCTGTCCTTAGTACGAGAGGACCGGGATGGACACACCGCTGGTGTACCAGTTGTTCTGCCAGGAGCATCGCTGGGTAGCTACGTGTGGACGGGATAAACGCTGAAAGCATCTAAGCGTGAAGCCCCCCTCAAGATGAGATTTCCCATTCGAAAGAAGTAAGATCCCTTGAAGACGACGAGGTGGATAGGTCAGGAGTGGAAGTGTGGTGACACATGGAGCGGACTGATACTAATCGATCGAGGACTTAACCAACGAAACTGAAGAAGATATCTAGTTTTGGAAGATTAACGAATCTTTCAGAGGTCTAGTGATGATGGCAAGGAGGGCACACCTGTTCCCATACCGAACACAGCAGTTAAGCTCCTTAGCGCCGAGGGTAGTACGCAAGTGCGAGAGTAGGACGTCGCTGGGCCTTTCATTAAATACCTGCGGGTGTAGTTTAATGGTAGAACTTCAGCCTTCCAAGCTGACTGTGAGAGTTCGATTCTCTTCACCCGCTCCAATTGATGATGATGCACCGCAAGGGTGCTTTTTTTGTTTGTTTGAGTTGAGAGTCTAACCAACGATTCATTTAGCGACAGAAATGATAAAATTTCAAAAAAATCATTTGACAGCATTCGACAATCATGGTAAGATAATAAAGTCGTCGGAACGGACAGACAAAAATAAAAACAAAAAAGTTTAAAAAAGTGTTTGACAGAAAAAGTGAGACATGATAAACTAATAAAGTCGCCAAAACAAGGTGATGAGAAGTTCTTTGAAAACTAAACAGAACGTCAAGAAACATTTACTTTTAAGATAAAGTTTCGAACAGAAGCTTAGGATAAAAACAAACATTTAATATGGAGAGTTTGATCCTGGCTCAGGATGAACGCTGGCGGCGTGCCTAATACATGCAAGTCGAGCGAACCACTTCGGTGGTGAGCGGCGAACGGGTGAGTAACACGTAGGTCATCTGCCCATCAGACGGGGACAACGATTGGAAACGATCGCTAATACCGGATAGGACGAAAGTTTAAAGGTGCTCCTGGCACCGCTGATGGATGAGCCTGCGGCGCATTAGCTAGTTGGTAGGGTAACGGCCTACCAAGGCGACGATGCGTAGCCGACCTGAGAGGGTGAACGGCCACACTGGGACTGAGACACGGCCCAGACTCCTACGGGAGGCAGCAGTAGGGAATCTTCGGCAATGGGCGAAAGCCTGACCGAGCAACGCCGCGTGAATGATGAAGGCCTTCGGGTTGTAAAATTCTGTTATAAGGGAAGAACGACTTTAGTAGGAAATGGCTAGAGTGTGACGGTACCTTATGAGAAAGCCACGGCTAACTACGTGCCAGCAGCCGCGGTAATACGTAGGTGGCGAGCGTTATCCGGAATTATTGGGCGTAAAGAGCGCGCAGGTGGTTGATTAAGTCTGATGTGAAAGCCCACGGCTTAACCGTGGAGGGTCATTGGAAACTGGTCAACTTGAGTGCAGAAGAGGGAAGTGGAATTCCATGTGTAGCGGTGAAATGCGTAGAGATATGGAGGAACACCAGTGGCGAAGGCGGCTTCCTGGTCTGTAACTGACACTGAGGCGCGAAAGCGTGGGGAGCAAACAGGATTAGATACCCTGGTAGTCCACGCCGTAAACGATGAGTGCTAAGTGTTGGGGGTCGAACCTCAGTGCTGAAGTTAACGCATTAAGCACTCCGCCTGGGGAGTACGGTCGCAAGACTGAAACTCAAAGGAATTGACGGGGACCCGCACAAGCGGTGGAGCATGTGGTTTAATTCGAAGCAACGCGAAGAACCTTACCAGGTCTTGACATACCGTTGACCGTCCTAGAGATAGGATTTTCCCTTCGGGGACAATGGATACAGGTGGTGCATGGTTGTCGTCAGCTCGTGTCGTGAGATGTTGGGTTAAGTCCCGCAACGAGCGCAACCCCTGTCGTTAGTTGCCAGCATTCAGTTGGGGACTCTAACGAGACTGCCAGTGACAAACTGGAGGAAGGTGGGGATGACGTCAAATCATCATGCCCCTTATGACCTGGGCTACACACGTGCTACAATGGTTGGTACAAAGAGAAGCGAAGCGGTGACGTGGAGCAAACCTCATAAAGCCAATCTCAGTTCGGATTGTAGGCTGCAACTCGCCTACATGAAGTTGGAATCGCTAGTAATCGCGAATCAGAATGTCGCGGTGAATACGTTCCCGGGTCTTGTACACACCGCCCGTCACACCACGAGAGTTTACAACACCCGAAGTCAGTGGCCTAACCGCAAGGAGGGAGCTGCCTAAGGTGGGGTAGATGATTGGGGTGAAGTCGTAACAAGGTATCCCTACCGGAAGGTGGGGATGGATCACCTCCTTTCTATGGAGAAAGCGACGTTCTGTTTAGTTTTGGAAGAATTTCTTCCAAGGTTGATCTTTGAAAACTAGATATCTTCATTCAGAAGAAACAATCAATAGATTTAAAATAGGTTAAGTGAATAAGGGCGCACGGAGGATGCCTTGGCACTAGGAGTCGACGAAGGACGCGACAAACGGCGAAACGCCTCGGGGAGCTGTAAGTGAGCATTGATCCGGGGATATCCGAATGGGGAAACCCGCTAGTGGTGATACGCTAGCACCATCTGGTGAATACATAGCCAGATTGGAGACAGACCCAGGGAACTGAAACATCTAAGTACCTGGAGGAAAAGAAAGAAAGATCGATTCCCGTAGTAGCGGCGAGCGAAGTGGGAAGAGCCCAAACCGGACTTGTCCGGGGTTGTAGGACCTTCAGAATTGACAAATCATGATAGCCGAATGGTCTGGGAAGGCCAACCGTAGGGGGTGAGAGTCCCGTAGGTGAAATTGTGAAATGCATGGAAGGAATCCTGAGTACGGCGGGACACGTGGAATCCCGTCGGAATCAACGAGGACCATCTCGTAAGGCTAAATACTACCTAGTGACCGATAGTGAACCAGTACCGTGAGGGAAAGGTGAAAAGAACCCCGGAAGGGGAGTGAAAGAGAACCTGAAACCGTGTGCCTACAACTAGTCAGAGCCCGTTCATGGGTGATGGCGTGCCTTTTGTAGAATGAACCGGCGAGTTACGATATCGTGCGAGGTTAAGCAGAAGATGCGGAGCCGTAGCGAAAGCGAGTCTGAATAGGGCGATGAGTACGATGTTGTAGACCCGAAACCGTGTGAGCTAGCCATGAGCAGGCTGAAGGTCAGGTAACACTGACTGGAGGGCCGAACCAGGGCACGTTGAAAAGTGCTTGGATGACTTGTGGCTAGGGGTGAAATTCCAATCGAACACGGATATAGCTGGTTCTCTCCGAAATAGCTTTAGGGCTAGCCTCGATGTTAAGTCTACTGGAGGTAGAGCACTGAATGGGTGATGGCCCCACCTCGGGGTACTGATCTCAATCAAACTCCGAATGCCAGATAGATATCATCGGGAGTCAGACTGTGGGTGATAAGGTCCATGGTCAAAAGGGAAAGAGCCCAGACCGCCAGCTAAGGCCCCCAAGTGTCCGTTAAGTGGAAAAGGATGTGGAGATGCACAGACAACTAGGAGGTTGGCTTAGAAGCAGCCATCCTTTAAAGAGTGCGTAATAGCTCACTAGTCGAGTGACTCTGCGCCGAAAATGTACCGGGGCTAAACGGACCGCCGAAGCTGCGGATTGACTTTAGAGTCAGTGGTAGGAGAGCGTTCTAACAGCGGAGAAGCAGTACCGGAAGGAGCTGTGGAGCGGTTAGAAGTGAGAATGCCGGTGTGAGTAGCGAAAGATAGGTGAGAATCCTATCCATCGAAAGCCTAAGGTTTCCAGGGGAAGGCTCGTCCGCCCTGGGTAAGTCGGGACCTAAGGTGAGGCCGAAAGGCGTAGCCGATGGACAACAGGTTGATATTCCTGTACCACTTATTAAACTGATGGAGTGACGGAGAAGGCTAAGTTGAGCGTGTGAATGGATTCACGTGTAAGCAGTGAGGTGGTCATGTAGGCAAATCCGCATGGCATAACATTGAGCTGTGATGCCGAAGCCAATAGGCGAAGTCAACTGACGTCACGCTTCCAAGAAAAGCTTCTAGGGTTAATTTAGTAAGTGCCCGTACCGATAACCGACACAGGTAGGCGAGGAGAGAATCCTAAGATGAGCGAGAGAACTCTTGTTAAGGAACTCGGCAAAATGACCCCGTAACTTCGGGAGAAGGGGTGCTTGTGAAAGCAAGCCGCAGTGAATAGGCCCAGGCGACTGTTTATCAAAAACACAGGTCTCTGCTAAACCGCAAGGTGATGTATAGGGGCTGACGCCTGCCCGGTGCTGGAAGGTTAAGAGGAGAGGTTAGCGCAAGCGAAGCTTTGAATTGAAGCCCCAGTAAACGGCGGCCGTAACTATAACGGTCCTAAGGTAGCGAAATTCCTTGTCGGGTAAGTTCCGACCCGCACGAAAGGCGTAACGATCTGGGCGCTGTCTCAACAAGAGACTCGGTGAAATCATAGTACCTGTGAAGATGCAGGTTACCCGCGACAGGACGGAAAGACCCCGTGGAGCTTTACTGTAGCTTGATATTGAGCACTGGTGGCACATGTACAGGATAGGTAGGAGACGAAGAAACCAGGACGCCAGTCTTGGTGGAGTCGCTGTTGGGATACTACCCTTGTGTTACTGGGGTTCTAACCCGTGGCCCTCATCGGGTCAGGGAACAGTGTCAGGTGGGCAGTTTGACTGGGGCGGTCGCCTCCCAAAGAGTAACGGAGGCGCCCAAAGGTTCCCTCAGAATGGTTGGAAATCATTCGAAGAGTGTAAAGGCAGAAGGGAGCTTGACTGCGAGACCTACAAGTCGAGCAGGGACGAAAGTCGGGCTTAGTGATCCGGCGGTACCGAATGGAAGGGCCGTCGCTCAACGGATAAAAGCTACCCCGGGGATAACAGGCTGATCTCCCCCAAGAGTTCACATCGACGGGGAGGTTTGGCACCTCGATGTCGGCTCATCGCATCCTGGGGCTGTAGTCGGTCCCAAGGGTTGGGCTGTTCGCCCATTAAAGCGGTACGCGAGCTGGGTTCAGAACGTCGTGAGACAGTTCGGTCCCTATCCGTCGTGGGCGTAGGAAATTTGAGAGGAGCTGTCCTTAGTACGAGAGGACCGGGATGGACACACCGCTGGTGTACCAGTTGTTCTGCCAGGAGCATCGCTGGGTAGCTACGTGTGGACGGGATAAACGCTGAAAGCATCTAAGCGTGAAGCCCCCCTCAAGATGAGATTTCCCATTCGAAAGAAGTAAGATCCCTTGAAGACGACGAGGTGGATAGGTCAGGAGTGGAAGTGTGGTGACACATGGAGCGGACTGATACTAATCGATCGAGGACTTAACCAACGAAACTGAAGAAGATATCTAGTTTTGGAAGATTAACGAATCTTTCAGAGGTCTAGTGATGATGGCAAGGAGGGCACACCTGTTCCCATACCGAACACAGCAGTTAAGCTCCTTAGCGCCGAGGGTAGTACGCAAGTGCGAGAGTAGGACGTCGCTGGGCCTTTCATTAAATACCTGCGGGTGTAGTTTAATGGTAGAACTTCAGCCTTCCAAGCTGACTGTGAGAGTTCGATTCTCTTCACCCGCTCCAATTGATGATGATGCACCGCAAGGGTGCTTTTTTTGTTTGTTTGAGTTGAGAGTCTAACCAACGATTCATTTAGCGACAGAAATGATAAAATTTCAAAAAAATCATTTGACAGCATTCGACAATCATGGTAAGATAATAAAGTCGTCGGAACGGACAGACAAAAATAAAAACAAAAAAGTTTAAAAAAGTGTTTGACAGAAAAAGTGAGACATGATAAACTAATAAAGTCGCCAAAACAAGGTGATGAGAAGTTCTTTGAAAACTAAACAGAACGTCAAGAAACATTTACTTTTAAGATAAAGTTTCGAACAGAAGCTTAGGATAAAAACAAACATTTAATATGGAGAGTTTGATCCTGGCTCAGGATGAACGCTGGCGGCGTGCCTAATACATGCAAGTCGAGCGAACCACTTCGGTGGTGAGCGGCGAACGGGTGAGTAACACGTAGGTCATCTGCCCATCAGACGGGGACAACGATTGGAAACGATCGCTAATACCGGATAGGACGAAAGTTTAAAGGTGCTCCTGGCACCGCTGATGGATGAGCCTGCGGCGCATTAGCTAGTTGGTAGGGTAACGGCCTACCAAGGCGACGATGCGTAGCCGACCTGAGAGGGTGAACGGCCACACTGGGACTGAGACACGGCCCAGACTCCTACGGGAGGCAGCAGTAGGGAATCTTCGGCAATGGGCGAAAGCCTGACCGAGCAACGCCGCGTGAATGATGAAGGCCTTCGGGTTGTAAAATTCTGTTATAAGGGAAGAACGACTTTAGTAGGAAATGGCTAGAGTGTGACGGTACCTTATGAGAAAGCCACGGCTAACTACGTGCCAGCAGCCGCGGTAATACGTAGGTGGCGAGCGTTATCCGGAATTATTGGGCGTAAAGAGCGCGCAGGTGGTTGATTAAGTCTGATGTGAAAGCCCACGGCTTAACCGTGGAGGGTCATTGGAAACTGGTCAACTTGAGTGCAGAAGAGGGAAGTGGAATTCCATGTGTAGCGGTGAAATGCGTAGAGATATGGAGGAACACCAGTGGCGAAGGCGGCTTCCTGGTCTGTAACTGACACTGAGGCGCGAAAGCGTGGGGAGCAAACAGGATTAGATACCCTGGTAGTCCACGCCGTAAACGATGAGTGCTAAGTGTTGGGGGTCGAACCTCAGTGCTGAAGTTAACGCATTAAGCACTCCGCCTGGGGAGTACGGTCGCAAGACTGAAACTCAAAGGAATTGACGGGGACCCGCACAAGCGGTGGAGCATGTGGTTTAATTCGAAGCAACGCGAAGAACCTTACCAGGTCTTGACATACCGTTGACCGTCCTAGAGATAGGATTTTCCCTTCGGGGACAATGGATACAGGTGGTGCATGGTTGTCGTCAGCTCGTGTCGTGAGATGTTGGGTTAAGTCCCGCAACGAGCGCAACCCCTGTCGTTAGTTGCCAGCATTCAGTTGGGGACTCTAACGAGACTGCCAGTGACAAACTGGAGGAAGGTGGGGATGACGTCAAATCATCATGCCCCTTATGACCTGGGCTACACACGTGCTACAATGGTTGGTACAAAGAGAAGCGAAGCGGTGACGTGGAGCAAACCTCATAAAGCCAATCTCAGTTCGGATTGTAGGCTGCAACTCGCCTACATGAAGTTGGAATCGCTAGTAATCGCGAATCAGAATGTCGCGGTGAATACGTTCCCGGGTCTTGTACACACCGCCCGTCACACCACGAGAGTTTACAACACCCGAAGTCAGTGGCCTAACCGCAAGGAGGGAGCTGCCTAAGGTGGGGTAGATGATTGGGGTGAAGTCGTAACAAGGTATCCCTACCGGAAGGTGGGGATGGATCACCTCCTTTCTATGGAGAAAGCGACGTTCTGTTTAGTTTTGGAAGAATTTCTTCCAAGGTTGATCTTTGAAAACTAGATATCTTCATTCAGAAGAAACAATCAATAGATTTAAAATAGGTTAAGTGAATAAGGGCGCACGGAGGATGCCTTGGCACTAGGAGTCGACGAAGGACGCGACAAACGGCGAAACGCCTCGGGGAGCTGTAAGTGAGCATTGATCCGGGGATATCCGAATGGGGAAACCCGCTAGTGGTGATACGCTAGCACCATCTGGTGAATACATAGCCAGATTGGAGACAGACCCAGGGAACTGAAACATCTAAGTACCTGGAGGAAAAGAAAGAAAGATCGATTCCCGTAGTAGCGGCGAGCGAAGTGGGAAGAGCCCAAACCGGACTTGTCCGGGGTTGTAGGACCTTCAGAATTGACAAATCATGATAGCCGAATGGTCTGGGAAGGCCAACCGTAGGGGGTGAGAGTCCCGTAGGTGAAATTGTGAAATGCATGGAAGGAATCCTGAGTACGGCGGGACACGTGGAATCCCGTCGGAATCAACGAGGACCATCTCGTAAGGCTAAATACTACCTAGTGACCGATAGTGAACCAGTACCGTGAGGGAAAGGTGAAAAGAACCCCGGAAGGGGAGTGAAAGAGAACCTGAAACCGTGTGCCTACAACTAGTCAGAGCCCGTTCATGGGTGATGGCGTGCCTTTTGTAGAATGAACCGGCGAGTTACGATATCGTGCGAGGTTAAGCAGAAGATGCGGAGCCGTAGCGAAAGCGAGTCTGAATAGGGCGATGAGTACGATGTTGTAGACCCGAAACCGTGTGAGCTAGCCATGAGCAGGCTGAAGGTCAGGTAACACTGACTGGAGGGCCGAACCAGGGCACGTTGAAAAGTGCTTGGATGACTTGTGGCTAGGGGTGAAATTCCAATCGAACACGGATATAGCTGGTTCTCTCCGAAATAGCTTTAGGGCTAGCCTCGATGTTAAGTCTACTGGAGGTAGAGCACTGAATGGGTGATGGCCCCACCTCGGGGTACTGATCTCAATCAAACTCCGAATGCCAGATAGATATCATCGGGAGTCAGACTGTGGGTGATAAGGTCCATGGTCAAAAGGGAAAGAGCCCAGACCGCCAGCTAAGGCCCCCAAGTGTCCGTTAAGTGGAAAAGGATGTGGAGATGCACAGACAACTAGGAGGTTGGCTTAGAAGCAGCCATCCTTTAAAGAGTGCGTAATAGCTCACTAGTCGAGTGACTCTGCGCCGAAAATGTACCGGGGCTAAACGGACCGCCGAAGCTGCGGATTGACTTTAGAGTCAGTGGTAGGAGAGCGTTCTAACAGCGGAGAAGCAGTACCGGAAGGAGCTGTGGAGCGGTTAGAAGTGAGAATGCCGGTGTGAGTAGCGAAAGATAGGTGAGAATCCTATCCATCGAAAGCCTAAGGTTTCCAGGGGAAGGCTCGTCCGCCCTGGGTAAGTCGGGACCTAAGGTGAGGCCGAAAGGCGTAGCCGATGGACAACAGGTTGATATTCCTGTACCACTTATTAAACTGATGGAGTGACGGAGAAGGCTAAGTTGAGCGTGTGAATGGATTCACGTGTAAGCAGTGAGGTGGTCATGTAGGCAAATCCGCATGGCATAACATTGAGCTGTGATGCCGAAGCCAATAGGCGAAGTCAACTGACGTCACGCTTCCAAGAAAAGCTTCTAGGGTTAATTTAGTAAGTGCCCGTACCGATAACCGACACAGGTAGGCGAGGAGAGAATCCTAAGATGAGCGAGAGAACTCTTGTTAAGGAACTCGGCAAAATGACCCCGTAACTTCGGGAGAAGGGGTGCTTGTGAAAGCAAGCCGCAGTGAATAGGCCCAGGCGACTGTTTATCAAAAACACAGGTCTCTGCTAAACCGCAAGGTGATGTATAGGGGCTGACGCCTGCCCGGTGCTGGAAGGTTAAGAGGAGAGGTTAGCGCAAGCGAAGCTTTGAATTGAAGCCCCAGTAAACGGCGGCCGTAACTATAACGGTCCTAAGGTAGCGAAATTCCTTGTCGGGTAAGTTCCGACCCGCACGAAAGGCGTAACGATCTGGGCGCTGTCTCAACAAGAGACTCGGTGAAATCATAGTACCTGTGAAGATGCAGGTTACCCGCGACAGGACGGAAAGACCCCGTGGAGCTTTACTGTAGCTTGATATTGAGCACTGGTGGCACATGTACAGGATAGGTAGGAGACGAAGAAACCAGGACGCCAGTCTTGGTGGAGTCGCTGTTGGGATACTACCCTTGTGTTACTGGGGTTCTAACCCGTGGCCCTCATCGGGTCAGGGAACAGTGTCAGGTGGGCAGTTTGACTGGGGCGGTCGCCTCCCAAAGAGTAACGGAGGCGCCCAAAGGTTCCCTCAGAATGGTTGGAAATCATTCGAAGAGTGTAAAGGCAGAAGGGAGCTTGACTGCGAGACCTACAAGTCGAGCAGGGACGAAAGTCGGGCTTAGTGATCCGGCGGTACCGAATGGAAGGGCCGTCGCTCAACGGATAAAAGCTACCCCGGGGATAACAGGCTGATCTCCCCCAAGAGTTCACATCGACGGGGAGGTTTGGCACCTCGATGTCGGCTCATCGCATCCTGGGGCTGTAGTCGGTCCCAAGGGTTGGGCTGTTCGCCCATTAAAGCGGTACGCGAGCTGGGTTCAGAACGTCGTGAGACAGTTCGGTCCCTATCCGTCGTGGGCGTAGGAAATTTGAGAGGAGCTGTCCTTAGTACGAGAGGACCGGGATGGACACACCGCTGGTGTACCAGTTGTTCTGCCAGGAGCATCGCTGGGTAGCTACGTGTGGACGGGATAAACGCTGAAAGCATCTAAGCGTGAAGCCCCCCTCAAGATGAGATTTCCCATTCGAAAGAAGTAAGATCCCTTGAAGACGACGAGGTGGATAGGTCAGGAGTGGAAGTGTGGTGACACATGGAGCGGACTGATACTAATCGATCGAGGACTTAACCAACGAAACTGAAGAAGATATCTAGTTTTGGAAGATTAACGAATCTTTCAGAGGTCTAGTGATGATGGCAAGGAGGGCACACCTGTTCCCATACCGAACACAGCAGTTAAGCTCCTTAGCGCCGAGGGTAGTACGCAAGTGCGAGAGTAGGACGTCGCTGGGCCTTTCATTAAATACCTGCGGGTGTAGTTTAATGGTAGAACTTCAGCCTTCCAAGCTGACTGTGAGAGTTCGATTCTCTTCACCCGCTCCAATTGATGATGATGCACCGCAAGGGTGCTTTTTTTGTTTGTTTGAGTTGAGAGTCTAACCAACGATTCATTTAGCGACAGAAATGATAAAATTTCAAAAAAATCATTTGACAGCATTCGACAATCATGGTAAGATAATAAAGTCGTCGGAACGGACAGACAAAAATAAAAACAAAAAAGTTTAAAAAAGTGTTTGACAGAAAAAGTGAGACATGATAAACTAATAAAGTCGCCAAAACAAGGTGATGAGAAGTTCTTTGAAAACTAAACAGAACGTCAAGAAACATTTACTTTTAAGATAAAGTTTCGAACAGAAGCTTAGGATAAAAACAAACATTTAATATGGAGAGTTTGATCCTGGCTCAGGATGAACGCTGGCGGCGTGCCTAATACATGCAAGTCGAGCGAACCACTTCGGTGGTGAGCGGCGAACGGGTGAGTAACACGTAGGTCATCTGCCCATCAGACGGGGACAACGATTGGAAACGATCGCTAATACCGGATAGGACGAAAGTTTAAAGGTGCTCCTGGCACCGCTGATGGATGAGCCTGCGGCGCATTAGCTAGTTGGTAGGGTAACGGCCTACCAAGGCGACGATGCGTAGCCGACCTGAGAGGGTGAACGGCCACACTGGGACTGAGACACGGCCCAGACTCCTACGGGAGGCAGCAGTAGGGAATCTTCGGCAATGGGCGAAAGCCTGACCGAGCAACGCCGCGTGAATGATGAAGGCCTTCGGGTTGTAAAATTCTGTTATAAGGGAAGAACGACTTTAGTAGGAAATGGCTAGAGTGTGACGGTACCTTATGAGAAAGCCACGGCTAACTACGTGCCAGCAGCCGCGGTAATACGTAGGTGGCGAGCGTTATCCGGAATTATTGGGCGTAAAGAGCGCGCAGGTGGTTGATTAAGTCTGATGTGAAAGCCCACGGCTTAACCGTGGAGGGTCATTGGAAACTGGTCAACTTGAGTGCAGAAGAGGGAAGTGGAATTCCATGTGTAGCGGTGAAATGCGTAGAGATATGGAGGAACACCAGTGGCGAAGGCGGCTTCCTGGTCTGTAACTGACACTGAGGCGCGAAAGCGTGGGGAGCAAACAGGATTAGATACCCTGGTAGTCCACGCCGTAAACGATGAGTGCTAAGTGTTGGGGGTCGAACCTCAGTGCTGAAGTTAACGCATTAAGCACTCCGCCTGGGGAGTACGGTCGCAAGACTGAAACTCAAAGGAATTGACGGGGACCCGCACAAGCGGTGGAGCATGTGGTTTAATTCGAAGCAACGCGAAGAACCTTACCAGGTCTTGACATACCGTTGACCGTCCTAGAGATAGGATTTTCCCTTCGGGGACAATGGATACAGGTGGTGCATGGTTGTCGTCAGCTCGTGTCGTGAGATGTTGGGTTAAGTCCCGCAACGAGCGCAACCCCTGTCGTTAGTTGCCAGCATTCAGTTGGGGACTCTAACGAGACTGCCAGTGACAAACTGGAGGAAGGTGGGGATGACGTCAAATCATCATGCCCCTTATGACCTGGGCTACACACGTGCTACAATGGTTGGTACAAAGAGAAGCGAAGCGGTGACGTGGAGCAAACCTCATAAAGCCAATCTCAGTTCGGATTGTAGGCTGCAACTCGCCTACATGAAGTTGGAATCGCTAGTAATCGCGAATCAGAATGTCGCGGTGAATACGTTCCCGGGTCTTGTACACACCGCCCGTCACACCACGAGAGTTTACAACACCCGAAGTCAGTGGCCTAACCGCAAGGAGGGAGCTGCCTAAGGTGGGGTAGATGATTGGGGTGAAGTCGTAACAAGGTATCCCTACCGGAAGGTGGGGATGGATCACCTCCTTTCTATGGAGAAAGCGACGTTCTGTTTAGTTTTGGAAGAATTTCTTCCAAGGTTGATCTTTGAAAACTAGATATCTTCATTCAGAAGAAACAATCAATAGATTTAAAATAGGTTAAGTGAATAAGGGCGCACGGAGGATGCCTTGGCACTAGGAGTCGACGAAGGACGCGACAAACGGCGAAACGCCTCGGGGAGCTGTAAGTGAGCATTGATCCGGGGATATCCGAATGGGGAAACCCGCTAGTGGTGATACGCTAGCACCATCTGGTGAATACATAGCCAGATTGGAGACAGACCCAGGGAACTGAAACATCTAAGTACCTGGAGGAAAAGAAAGAAAGATCGATTCCCGTAGTAGCGGCGAGCGAAGTGGGAAGAGCCCAAACCGGACTTGTCCGGGGTTGTAGGACCTTCAGAATTGACAAATCATGATAGCCGAATGGTCTGGGAAGGCCAACCGTAGGGGGTGAGAGTCCCGTAGGTGAAATTGTGAAATGCATGGAAGGAATCCTGAGTACGGCGGGACACGTGGAATCCCGTCGGAATCAACGAGGACCATCTCGTAAGGCTAAATACTACCTAGTGACCGATAGTGAACCAGTACCGTGAGGGAAAGGTGAAAAGAACCCCGGAAGGGGAGTGAAAGAGAACCTGAAACCGTGTGCCTACAACTAGTCAGAGCCCGTTCATGGGTGATGGCGTGCCTTTTGTAGAATGAACCGGCGAGTTACGATATCGTGCGAGGTTAAGCAGAAGATGCGGAGCCGTAGCGAAAGCGAGTCTGAATAGGGCGATGAGTACGATGTTGTAGACCCGAAACCGTGTGAGCTAGCCATGAGCAGGCTGAAGGTCAGGTAACACTGACTGGAGGGCCGAACCAGGGCACGTTGAAAAGTGCTTGGATGACTTGTGGCTAGGGGTGAAATTCCAATCGAACACGGATATAGCTGGTTCTCTCCGAAATAGCTTTAGGGCTAGCCTCGATGTTAAGTCTACTGGAGGTAGAGCACTGAATGGGTGATGGCCCCACCTCGGGGTACTGATCTCAATCAAACTCCGAATGCCAGATAGATATCATCGGGAGTCAGACTGTGGGTGATAAGGTCCATGGTCAAAAGGGAAAGAGCCCAGACCGCCAGCTAAGGCCCCCAAGTGTCCGTTAAGTGGAAAAGGATGTGGAGATGCACAGACAACTAGGAGGTTGGCTTAGAAGCAGCCATCCTTTAAAGAGTGCGTAATAGCTCACTAGTCGAGTGACTCTGCGCCGAAAATGTACCGGGGCTAAACGGACCGCCGAAGCTGCGGATTGACTTTAGAGTCAGTGGTAGGAGAGCGTTCTAACAGCGGAGAAGCAGTACCGGAAGGAGCTGTGGAGCGGTTAGAAGTGAGAATGCCGGTGTGAGTAGCGAAAGATAGGTGAGAATCCTATCCATCGAAAGCCTAAGGTTTCCAGGGGAAGGCTCGTCCGCCCTGGGTAAGTCGGGACCTAAGGTGAGGCCGAAAGGCGTAGCCGATGGACAACAGGTTGATATTCCTGTACCACTTATTAAACTGATGGAGTGACGGAGAAGGCTAAGTTGAGCGTGTGAATGGATTCACGTGTAAGCAGTGAGGTGGTCATGTAGGCAAATCCGCATGGCATAACATTGAGCTGTGATGCCGAAGCCAATAGGCGAAGTCAACTGACGTCACGCTTCCAAGAAAAGCTTCTAGGGTTAATTTAGTAAGTGCCCGTACCGATAACCGACACAGGTAGGCGAGGAGAGAATCCTAAGATGAGCGAGAGAACTCTTGTTAAGGAACTCGGCAAAATGACCCCGTAACTTCGGGAGAAGGGGTGCTTGTGAAAGCAAGCCGCAGTGAATAGGCCCAGGCGACTGTTTATCAAAAACACAGGTCTCTGCTAAACCGCAAGGTGATGTATAGGGGCTGACGCCTGCCCGGTGCTGGAAGGTTAAGAGGAGAGGTTAGCGCAAGCGAAGCTTTGAATTGAAGCCCCAGTAAACGGCGGCCGTAACTATAACGGTCCTAAGGTAGCGAAATTCCTTGTCGGGTAAGTTCCGACCCGCACGAAAGGCGTAACGATCTGGGCGCTGTCTCAACAAGAGACTCGGTGAAATCATAGTACCTGTGAAGATGCAGGTTACCCGCGACAGGACGGAAAGACCCCGTGGAGCTTTACTGTAGCTTGATATTGAGCACTGGTGGCACATGTACAGGATAGGTAGGAGACGAAGAAACCAGGACGCCAGTCTTGGTGGAGTCGCTGTTGGGATACTACCCTTGTGTTACTGGGGTTCTAACCCGTGGCCCTCATCGGGTCAGGGAACAGTGTCAGGTGGGCAGTTTGACTGGGGCGGTCGCCTCCCAAAGAGTAACGGAGGCGCCCAAAGGTTCCCTCAGAATGGTTGGAAATCATTCGAAGAGTGTAAAGGCAGAAGGGAGCTTGACTGCGAGACCTACAAGTCGAGCAGGGACGAAAGTCGGGCTTAGTGATCCGGCGGTACCGAATGGAAGGGCCGTCGCTCAACGGATAAAAGCTACCCCGGGGATAACAGGCTGATCTCCCCCAAGAGTTCACATCGACGGGGAGGTTTGGCACCTCGATGTCGGCTCATCGCATCCTGGGGCTGTAGTCGGTCCCAAGGGTTGGGCTGTTCGCCCATTAAAGCGGTACGCGAGCTGGGTTCAGAACGTCGTGAGACAGTTCGGTCCCTATCCGTCGTGGGCGTAGGAAATTTGAGAGGAGCTGTCCTTAGTACGAGAGGACCGGGATGGACACACCGCTGGTGTACCAGTTGTTCTGCCAGGAGCATCGCTGGGTAGCTACGTGTGGACGGGATAAACGCTGAAAGCATCTAAGCGTGAAGCCCCCCTCAAGATGAGATTTCCCATTCGAAAGAAGTAAGATCCCTTGAAGACGACGAGGTGGATAGGTCAGGAGTGGAAGTGTGGTGACACATGGAGCGGACTGATACTAATCGATCGAGGACTTAACCAACGAAACTGAAGAAGATATCTAGTTTTGGAAGATTAACGAATCTTTCAGAGGTCTAGTGATGATGGCAAGGAGGGCACACCTGTTCCCATACCGAACACAGCAGTTAAGCTCCTTAGCGCCGAGGGTAGTACGCAAGTGCGAGAGTAGGACGTCGCTGGGCCTTTCATTAAATACCTGCGGGTGTAGTTTAATGGTAGAACTTCAGCCTTCCAAGCTGACTGTGAGAGTTCGATTCTCTTCACCCGCTCCAATTGATGATGATGCACCGCAAGGGTGCTTTTTTTGTTTGTTTGAGTTGAGAGTCTAACCAACGATTCATTTAGCGACAGAAATGATAAAATTTCAAAAAAATCATTTGACAGCATTCGACAATCATGGTAAGATAATAAAGTCGTCGGAACGGACAGACAAAAATAAAAACAAAAAAGTTTAAAAAAGTGTTTGACAGAAAAAGTGAGACATGATAAACTAATAAAGTCGCCAAAACAAGGTGATGAGAAGTTCTTTGAAAACTAAACAGAACGTCAAGAAACATTTACTTTTAAGATAAAGTTTCGAACAGAAGCTTAGGATAAAAACAAACATTTAATATGGAGAGTTTGATCCTGGCTCAGGATGAACGCTGGCGGCGTGCCTAATACATGCAAGTCGAGCGAACCACTTCGGTGGTGAGCGGCGAACGGGTGAGTAACACGTAGGTCATCTGCCCATCAGACGGGGACAACGATTGGAAACGATCGCTAATACCGGATAGGACGAAAGTTTAAAGGTGCTCCTGGCACCGCTGATGGATGAGCCTGCGGCGCATTAGCTAGTTGGTAGGGTAACGGCCTACCAAGGCGACGATGCGTAGCCGACCTGAGAGGGTGAACGGCCACACTGGGACTGAGACACGGCCCAGACTCCTACGGGAGGCAGCAGTAGGGAATCTTCGGCAATGGGCGAAAGCCTGACCGAGCAACGCCGCGTGAATGATGAAGGCCTTCGGGTTGTAAAATTCTGTTATAAGGGAAGAACGACTTTAGTAGGAAATGGCTAGAGTGTGACGGTACCTTATGAGAAAGCCACGGCTAACTACGTGCCAGCAGCCGCGGTAATACGTAGGTGGCGAGCGTTATCCGGAATTATTGGGCGTAAAGAGCGCGCAGGTGGTTGATTAAGTCTGATGTGAAAGCCCACGGCTTAACCGTGGAGGGTCATTGGAAACTGGTCAACTTGAGTGCAGAAGAGGGAAGTGGAATTCCATGTGTAGCGGTGAAATGCGTAGAGATATGGAGGAACACCAGTGGCGAAGGCGGCTTCCTGGTCTGTAACTGACACTGAGGCGCGAAAGCGTGGGGAGCAAACAGGATTAGATACCCTGGTAGTCCACGCCGTAAACGATGAGTGCTAAGTGTTGGGGGTCGAACCTCAGTGCTGAAGTTAACGCATTAAGCACTCCGCCTGGGGAGTACGGTCGCAAGACTGAAACTCAAAGGAATTGACGGGGACCCGCACAAGCGGTGGAGCATGTGGTTTAATTCGAAGCAACGCGAAGAACCTTACCAGGTCTTGACATACCGTTGACCGTCCTAGAGATAGGATTTTCCCTTCGGGGACAATGGATACAGGTGGTGCATGGTTGTCGTCAGCTCGTGTCGTGAGATGTTGGGTTAAGTCCCGCAACGAGCGCAACCCCTGTCGTTAGTTGCCAGCATTCAGTTGGGGACTCTAACGAGACTGCCAGTGACAAACTGGAGGAAGGTGGGGATGACGTCAAATCATCATGCCCCTTATGACCTGGGCTACACACGTGCTACAATGGTTGGTACAAAGAGAAGCGAAGCGGTGACGTGGAGCAAACCTCATAAAGCCAATCTCAGTTCGGATTGTAGGCTGCAACTCGCCTACATGAAGTTGGAATCGCTAGTAATCGCGAATCAGAATGTCGCGGTGAATACGTTCCCGGGTCTTGTACACACCGCCCGTCACACCACGAGAGTTTACAACACCCGAAGTCAGTGGCCTAACCGCAAGGAGGGAGCTGCCTAAGGTGGGGTAGATGATTGGGGTGAAGTCGTAACAAGGTATCCCTACCGGAAGGTGGGGATGGATCACCTCCTTTCTATGGAGAAAGCGACGTTCTGTTTAGTTTTGGAAGAATTTCTTCCAAGGTTGATCTTTGAAAACTAGATATCTTCATTCAGAAGAAACAATCAATAGATTTAAAATAGGTTAAGTGAATAAGGGCGCACGGAGGATGCCTTGGCACTAGGAGTCGACGAAGGACGCGACAAACGGCGAAACGCCTCGGGGAGCTGTAAGTGAGCATTGATCCGGGGATATCCGAATGGGGAAACCCGCTAGTGGTGATACGCTAGCACCATCTGGTGAATACATAGCCAGATTGGAGACAGACCCAGGGAACTGAAACATCTAAGTACCTGGAGGAAAAGAAAGAAAGATCGATTCCCGTAGTAGCGGCGAGCGAAGTGGGAAGAGCCCAAACCGGACTTGTCCGGGGTTGTAGGACCTTCAGAATTGACAAATCATGATAGCCGAATGGTCTGGGAAGGCCAACCGTAGGGGGTGAGAGTCCCGTAGGTGAAATTGTGAAATGCATGGAAGGAATCCTGAGTACGGCGGGACACGTGGAATCCCGTCGGAATCAACGAGGACCATCTCGTAAGGCTAAATACTACCTAGTGACCGATAGTGAACCAGTACCGTGAGGGAAAGGTGAAAAGAACCCCGGAAGGGGAGTGAAAGAGAACCTGAAACCGTGTGCCTACAACTAGTCAGAGCCCGTTCATGGGTGATGGCGTGCCTTTTGTAGAATGAACCGGCGAGTTACGATATCGTGCGAGGTTAAGCAGAAGATGCGGAGCCGTAGCGAAAGCGAGTCTGAATAGGGCGATGAGTACGATGTTGTAGACCCGAAACCGTGTGAGCTAGCCATGAGCAGGCTGAAGGTCAGGTAACACTGACTGGAGGGCCGAACCAGGGCACGTTGAAAAGTGCTTGGATGACTTGTGGCTAGGGGTGAAATTCCAATCGAACACGGATATAGCTGGTTCTCTCCGAAATAGCTTTAGGGCTAGCCTCGATGTTAAGTCTACTGGAGGTAGAGCACTGAATGGGTGATGGCCCCACCTCGGGGTACTGATCTCAATCAAACTCCGAATGCCAGATAGATATCATCGGGAGTCAGACTGTGGGTGATAAGGTCCATGGTCAAAAGGGAAAGAGCCCAGACCGCCAGCTAAGGCCCCCAAGTGTCCGTTAAGTGGAAAAGGATGTGGAGATGCACAGACAACTAGGAGGTTGGCTTAGAAGCAGCCATCCTTTAAAGAGTGCGTAATAGCTCACTAGTCGAGTGACTCTGCGCCGAAAATGTACCGGGGCTAAACGGACCGCCGAAGCTGCGGATTGACTTTAGAGTCAGTGGTAGGAGAGCGTTCTAACAGCGGAGAAGCAGTACCGGAAGGAGCTGTGGAGCGGTTAGAAGTGAGAATGCCGGTGTGAGTAGCGAAAGATAGGTGAGAATCCTATCCATCGAAAGCCTAAGGTTTCCAGGGGAAGGCTCGTCCGCCCTGGGTAAGTCGGGACCTAAGGTGAGGCCGAAAGGCGTAGCCGATGGACAACAGGTTGATATTCCTGTACCACTTATTAAACTGATGGAGTGACGGAGAAGGCTAAGTTGAGCGTGTGAATGGATTCACGTGTAAGCAGTGAGGTGGTCATGTAGGCAAATCCGCATGGCATAACATTGAGCTGTGATGCCGAAGCCAATAGGCGAAGTCAACTGACGTCACGCTTCCAAGAAAAGCTTCTAGGGTTAATTTAGTAAGTGCCCGTACCGATAACCGACACAGGTAGGCGAGGAGAGAATCCTAAGATGAGCGAGAGAACTCTTGTTAAGGAACTCGGCAAAATGACCCCGTAACTTCGGGAGAAGGGGTGCTTGTGAAAGCAAGCCGCAGTGAATAGGCCCAGGCGACTGTTTATCAAAAACACAGGTCTCTGCTAAACCGCAAGGTGATGTATAGGGGCTGACGCCTGCCCGGTGCTGGAAGGTTAAGAGGAGAGGTTAGCGCAAGCGAAGCTTTGAATTGAAGCCCCAGTAAACGGCGGCCGTAACTATAACGGTCCTAAGGTAGCGAAATTCCTTGTCGGGTAAGTTCCGACCCGCACGAAAGGCGTAACGATCTGGGCGCTGTCTCAACAAGAGACTCGGTGAAATCATAGTACCTGTGAAGATGCAGGTTACCCGCGACAGGACGGAAAGACCCCGTGGAGCTTTACTGTAGCTTGATATTGAGCACTGGTGGCACATGTACAGGATAGGTAGGAGACGAAGAAACCAGGACGCCAGTCTTGGTGGAGTCGCTGTTGGGATACTACCCTTGTGTTACTGGGGTTCTAACCCGTGGCCCTCATCGGGTCAGGGAACAGTGTCAGGTGGGCAGTTTGACTGGGGCGGTCGCCTCCCAAAGAGTAACGGAGGCGCCCAAAGGTTCCCTCAGAATGGTTGGAAATCATTCGAAGAGTGTAAAGGCAGAAGGGAGCTTGACTGCGAGACCTACAAGTCGAGCAGGGACGAAAGTCGGGCTTAGTGATCCGGCGGTACCGAATGGAAGGGCCGTCGCTCAACGGATAAAAGCTACCCCGGGGATAACAGGCTGATCTCCCCCAAGAGTTCACATCGACGGGGAGGTTTGGCACCTCGATGTCGGCTCATCGCATCCTGGGGCTGTAGTCGGTCCCAAGGGTTGGGCTGTTCGCCCATTAAAGCGGTACGCGAGCTGGGTTCAGAACGTCGTGAGACAGTTCGGTCCCTATCCGTCGTGGGCGTAGGAAATTTGAGAGGAGCTGTCCTTAGTACGAGAGGACCGGGATGGACACACCGCTGGTGTACCAGTTGTTCTGCCAGGAGCATCGCTGGGTAGCTACGTGTGGACGGGATAAACGCTGAAAGCATCTAAGCGTGAAGCCCCCCTCAAGATGAGATTTCCCATTCGAAAGAAGTAAGATCCCTTGAAGACGACGAGGTGGATAGGTCAGGAGTGGAAGTGTGGTGACACATGGAGCGGACTGATACTAATCGATCGAGGACTTAACCAACGAAACTGAAGAAGATATCTAGTTTTGGAAGATTAACGAATCTTTCAGAGGTCTAGTGATGATGGCAAGGAGGGCACACCTGTTCCCATACCGAACACAGCAGTTAAGCTCCTTAGCGCCGAGGGTAGTACGCAAGTGCGAGAGTAGGACGTCGCTGGGCCTTTCATTAAATACCTGCGGGTGTAGTTTAATGGTAGAACTTCAGCCTTCCAAGCTGACTGTGAGAGTTCGATTCTCTTCACCCGCTCCAATTGATGATGATGCACCGCAAGGGTGCTTTTTTTTGTTTTGATTATAATAGAAAAATGTATATATTTGCCTTTTGTTGTTGTATTATCAAAATATATCTGATAATATATTCAAGAGCCCTAAAAAAATGCTCTCCGTTATGGAGGGCTTATTTTTTTATCTAAAAGCAGAAACTTATTACATTACAGGAGGAATAATATATGACAAAATATATTTTTGTTACAGGTGGGGTTGTGTCATCGTTAGGAAAAGGAATTACAGCTTCATCTCTTGGTCGACTATTAAAAAATCGAGGTCTTAAAGTTTTTATGCAAAAGTTCGATCCTTATATTAATGTTGACCCTGGTACTATGAGTCCATATCAACATGGTGAAGTTTTTGTAACGGATGATGGGGCAGAAACGGATTTAGATTTAGGACATTATGAACGTTTTATTGATGAAAACTTATCACAAAATTCTAATATTACGACAGGTCGTGTTTACTCAAATGTTATTGAGAAGGAACGTCGTGGAGAATATTTAGGTGCTACGGTTCAGGTTATCCCTCATATTACAAATGAGATTAAATCAAAATTAGTTGCGGCTGCTGAAGATAGTGATGCAGATATCATCATTACAGAAATTGGTGGTACGGTAGGTGATATTGAATCATTACCATTTTTAGAAGCAATTCGTCAAGCACGTAAGGATTTTGGATATCATAATACATTATATATTCATACAACATTAGTACCATATTTAAAAGCTGCTGGTGAAATTAAGACAAAACCAACTCAACATAGTGTTAAAGAGTTACTATCGTTAGGGATTCAGCCAGATGTAATTGTTTTACGTACGGAAGTGGATATTGAAGATCATGTTAAAGAAAAAATTTCTTCATTCTGTAACGTGCCTAAAGAGGCGGTTGTTCAGGCAATGGATGCTGATGTTTTATATGAAATTCCAATGCATTTAAAAGCTCAAGGTTTAGATGAGTATGTATGTAAACACTTTGGACTTGAAACACCTGAAGCTGATATGACTGAATGGCAACAATTAATTGAAACAGTTCGTCATTTAGAAGGAGAAGTCTCAATTGCATTAGTTGGAAAATATGTATCATTACCGGATGCTTATTTATCAGTGGTAGAGGCATTAAAACATGCGGGATATCACTTTGGTAAAAAGGTAAAAATTAAATGGATCGACTCTGAAAAGGTAACAGAAGATACGGTAGAAGAGTTATTTGCTGACGTGGATGGTATTTTAGTACCTGGTGGATTTGGAAATCGTGGAGTAGAAGGAAAGATTTTATCTGCTAAATTTGCACGTGAAAATAATGTCCCTTACTTCGGTATTTGTTTAGGGATGCAAATTGCTGCTATTGAATTTGCACGTCATGTTGCTAAATTAGAAGGAGCTAATTCAACAGAATTTGATGCAAATACACCACATGCCATTTTTGATTATTTACCTGATCAATATGAAGGAATTAAAATGGGTGGAACTTTACGTTTAGGATTATATGATTGCTATGTAAAAGAAGGAACAAAAGCGTTTGATGCTTATCAATCAGTAAATGTGAAAGAGCGCCATCGTCATCGTTATGAATTTAACAATCAATATAAAACTATTTTAGAGAATGCTGGGTTAGTCTTCTCAGGAATTAACCCACAAACAGGATTAGTAGAAATAATTGAAAATCCACAACATCGTTGGTTTGTTGCTGGACAATTCCATCCTGAATTCTTGTCACGTCCACAAAAACCACAGCCATTATTCCGTGATTTTATTAAAGCGGCTATTGATTTTAATCTAGAATAATAATTATTAAAAATCAATCACATGATGTATGAAAGTGTTGAGTATACTTTTAGGGGATTAAAAAAATTATAATTGGTATAATATGTTTTATTTTTAGCGTTACTAGTTGTCATTTTAAGATTAATGCACGGTCAGTAGAACTAGAATTTTTATCTAATTCAAATGAGCAATGGTTAGTAGAAACGACTCAAAGTAAATTTAAAATTGGATATCCTTCTTCTATAACCCCTTTGAATTACTATTACTATAGTTCTCTAAAAGGGGTTATAGTAGATGTTTTTCAAGAGTTTTCAGATTTATAAAATAAAAATATAGTGTCTTATTTTGTTTCTGACATTAACGAAAATCAAGAATTAATGGACTATAATATTATCGATGCTTTTATTGCTGGAAAAATGTCTGACTATGATGGGCTTCACTATAGCTCTCCTATTTGTGAGTTTGAGTATAGTTTTTATGTTAATCAATATAGTAAGATTAAAAATATGACTGATTTAACGAACTATAAAATTGGAGTTGTGGACAACGATGATAAAATATGGTCTTATCTATCTGACGTTAGCCTGATTGTAACTTATCCAAATTATAGTTCTCTTTATAATGGACTATTAAATGAAGAGAGATAAGATCAACAGAGTATTTTTCATCGGAATGGTATTTTATTTCAGATGATCGTCGTTTCATCTCAATTTTGGATGAAATTATGGCTAAGATGCAGACGATGGAAAGATATGCAGATTATTCTTTAATCATCAAAATGCCTTAATCAGTAAGCTTTATAATTTAGATAAGAAAACATATGAGTGGTTATTTTATAAACAACCTGTGATGAAGGTTGGAATTTATGAAGCATCACCCTTTATGTACTATAATAATGATCACAGTAAATTTTCGGGGATGCTAGATCATGTTTTAAAGCAAATTCATACGAATTTCGGCGTTGAATTTGAGCTTGTCTATGGAAGTTATGAGGAGTTAAAAGTGGCTTATGAAGCGGGTGAAATTGATATTTTCCCTGTTTTTGATATGGAATCAAACGATAAAGAATTATTAGACGGTAAATATTATCCAATTTATCAAGGTCAAATCAATGCTTATGGAGCATTCAATCAAGTCATGGTTCATGATTTATTAGAAAAAAATTCGCATACTGTGTTTGGAAGTATTACATCAGAGGGATTTTTTAATAATCAATTGAATCTCACTTTAAAAAATTCACTTAGTGCTTTATATCAAGAGTTAACCTTAGATAAGATAGACTATCTAGTGCTTGATCCTATTTATTTAGATTACTTTGAACATTATAATTTATCTTACAAAGGTAAAATCGGAAAGTATATGTTTTCCTTAGTTGTTAAAGAAGATGATTTTTTCATTAAGCTATTTGATGCTCTTGAGTCGTATGATTGGGAAAACGGAGAGAGTTTGTCAAAATATTCGACTGTTTTTGTCCTCTTTAAAGCATCATTTATATTCCATGCATCAACAGTAATTTTTATTTGTTGGGGGAATCCTTTTATCGGCTTTTATTATTTTTATTTTAGCTCGCTTACGCTACTTGGATAAGAAAACAGAGTATTTAAAGTATACGGATTATGCAACAGGGCTTTTAAATCGATTAGGTTATACGAATAAAATGAATGAGGTCATGAATTCAAAGAAAGCATTTAATTTCATGATTATGGATATTGACTATTTTAAATCAATCAATGATACGTATGGTCATTTAGTTGGAGATCAAGTGATCGTTCAGATGGCAACGATTTTGAAAAAATGTTGTCCTAAGGATAGTGTGATTTGTCGATTAGGT
The DNA here is from genome assembly GCF_021497505.1 of Turicibacter sp. TJ11. NCBI lineage: Bacteria > Bacillati > Bacillota > Erysipelotrichia > Erysipelotrichales > Turicibacteraceae > Turicibacter > Turicibacter sp. TJ11. The sequence continues at coordinate 2,169,763 of NZ_CP069349.1, forward strand.
GGCGATGAGGTTGTTGTTTGTTTAATGGATGATGTTGAATATAACACGATTTCGGTTGTTGAATCTATTCAAAGAATTCTAGTCGATGATACTCAAACGTTGAAAGTTACCACTTCAATAGGGATTTGTTTTAATGATGGAAGTTTAACGGATTTAGAAATTATTTATCAGCAAGCGGATCATGCTTTATATGAAAGTAAGAAAAATGGTCGTAATCAATATACGATTTTTAAAAATTAAGTGATTACAGATTAATGTTTCTTTGGTATAATAGTATCGTTAAATGTTATATAAAAAGGTGACAAAATAATGAAACTAACAAATTTGGAAATGAAAATGACCAATTTAATATATATTTTAAACATCTAGCACCCTACCTAAACGTAGGGTGCTTTTTTGTTGGTATATACCAGATTTGTATGAAGGAGAAGTGAAGAATGAGTAAGTATGATGTTGTAATTGTTGGGGCAGGTCCAGCTGGGATTTTTGCAGCATATGAGTTATCAAAGAAAAATAAAGATTTAAAGGTCGCCTTAGTAGATAAAGGATTAGATATTTATAAACGTAGATGCCCAATTCTTGAGCATAAAATTAAAAAATGTCCAGTCATTAAAGATCATGTTGGTTGTATGCCAGCTTGTTCAATTACAAATGGTTTTGGTGGAGCAGGTGCTTACTCAGATGGTAAGTTCAACATTACTCATGAATTCGGAGGATGGATGACAGATTATTTACCAACTCCACTGGTTGAAGATTTAATTGATTATGTGGATGGAATTAATTTAGCTCATGGAGCAACAACTGATATTACGGATCCAACGACAGATAAAGTACGTGAGATTGAGAAGCGTGGATATGCGGTGGGATTAAAGTTATTACGTGCTAAAGTTCGTCACTTAGGAACGGAGCAAAACTTAGAAATTTTAAAAAGTATTTATGAAGAAATGAAAGAGCGCGTTGATTATCATTTCAAAACAGAAGTCAAAGATGTGATTGTTGAAAATGAAGCGGTTAAAGGATTACTACTTGCTAATGGTGAGATTATGGAAGCTAATCAAGTCTTTTTAGCTCCAGGTCGTGATGGATCAGTTTGGTTAAAAGAAGTGATGCAAAATCAAAAAATTGCTATGAAGAATTTACAAGTGGATATCGGTGTACGTGTAGAAACGTCTGATATTGTTATGCAAGAAATTAACGAACACTTATATGAAGGAAAGTTTATGTATCGTACAAGTGTTGGAACAGTCGTTCGAACATTCTGTTCAAATCCTTCAGGACATGTTGTCGTTGAAAATCACTCAGGAACGATGTTAGCAAACGGTCATGCCTATAAAGATCCGAAGTTAGGAAGTAAAAATACAAACTTTGCTTTACTGGTATCACATACATTTGAAGAACCATTTGATCAACCAAATGAGTTCGCTCATGAAGTTTCTCATTTAGCGAATAAATTATCAAATGGATCAATTATCGTTCAAAAATATGGCGATATTTTACGTGGACGTCGTACAACGGCTAAACGTTTAAAAGAAGGATTTGTAGAGCCAACGTTAAAAGAAGCAGTACCAGGAGATTTAGGATTAGTACTTCCTTATAATACGATGAAATCATTAATTGAAATGACGGAAGCACTCGATCATGTCACACCAGGAATTGCAGCTGAACATACGTTATTTTACGGAGTAGAAGCTAAGTTTTATTCGGCTCGTCCTGAGATTGATGATAAGTTTGAAACGAAAGTTAAGGGCTTATTCGTTGGTGGAGATGGAGCGGGTGTTACACGCGGACTTGCACAAGCTGGAGCAAGCGGAGTTTGGGTGGCACGCCAAATCTTAGAACGTTATGAGGCATAATTATTTAATTGTTAATCAATAAGTTTAAGCCCTACTAGTGGTAGGTAGTTCTATATTCATTAAAATTTGAGAAAAAGGTGGCAAGTGATATGGCAAAAACAGTAGTAGTTGTAGGAACACAATGGGGAGACGAAGGGAAAGGTAAAATTACCGATTACTTAGCCCAACATGCGGATATTGTGGCGCGTTATCAAGGGGGGAATAACGCAGGTCATACAATCGAGTTCAAAGGGCAACAATTTAAGTTGCGTTTAATCCCTTCTGGAATTTTTAATTCAGAGAAAGTTATTTTAGGAAATGGAATGGTGATTAATCCGGAATCATTACTTGAAGAAATTGCTTATTTAAATGAAGCGGGAATTTCAACGGATCATATTCGTATTTCAAATCGTGCCCATGTTATTTTCCCATATCATATTGAGTTAGATGGTCTTCAAGAAGAGTTAAAAGGTGATCAAAAAGTTGGAACAACGAAACGTGGAATCGGACCTTGCTATACAGATAAGTATGCTCGTGTTGGAATTCGTATGGGTGAGCTAATGGATAAAGAGGTATTCGCGACGCGTTTACAAGAACAATTAGCACAAAAAAATGAGATTTTAGAAAAATATGGAAAACAAACCTTCTCATTTGAAGACATCTATACAAAATATTGTGAGTATGCAGATGTGATTCGTCCTTATGTCACAGATACTTCTTATGAATTAGATGAAGCATTTAATGAAGATAAAAAAGTTTTATTTGAAGGTGCTCAAGGGGTTATGTTAGATATTGACCACGGAACTTATCCGTTTGTTACTTCTTCAAATCCATCAGCTGGTGCAGTCACAACTGGTTTAGGTGTTGGTCCAACTAAGATTGAAGAAGTTATCGGGGTTGTTAAAGCTTATTCTACCCGTGTTGGTGAAGGAGCATTCCCAACTGAAATCGAAGGAGAAACGGCAAATCGTATTCGTGAAATCGGTCGTGAGTATGGAACGGTAACAGGTCGTCCTCGTCGTATTGGATGGTTTGATAGTGTTGTTGTTTCTCATACTCGTCGTGTGAGTGGATTAACTGGAATTTCTGTTAATTTATTAGATGTTTTATCAGGATTAGAGACATTAAAAATTTGTACAGCATATGAGTTAGACGGACAAGTGATTAAATACGTTCCATCAACAATCAAAGAATTTGAACGTTGTACACCAGTGTATGAGGAAATGCCAGGATGGCAAGAAGATATTACAGGTGTCACTTCATTTGAAGAATTACCAGTAGCAGCACAAAATTATTTACGTCGAATTGAGGAATTAGTAGGCGCTAAAGTTGCTATTTTCAGTGTTGGACCAGATCGTGAACAAACAATTTTATTAAAAGAATTATTCTAGTTTGACTCGACTTTGAAGTCGTTAGTTGAATTTGATTTTATTAGAAGCAAAAGTTTTATTTAATGAGTTGGTTTGAAGTAGAGAAGGGGAAATCTCTACTTCAACCACTAAGTTAGAAAAAGTCATGAATTTGATGGGGAAGTCAGGTTCATGATGATTAAAGAGATAAGTCTTGAATAGATACGCTTTTAGTGGAAGTGGGGAAACTTTTACTGTGGTTTGAGTGAGAAAACTGAATAAGATTAGTAGTGAGAGTTAGATGATTGAAGTGGACGGTAGATGGAAGGCGTCTATTAATAATGGGGAAGTTATTGATAGATGGTAGGAATTAGATTGTATTAGGGTAGCTAAGAAGTCAAGGTGGGAATTAAATATATAGCAATTAGTTTTTATTAACGAAAAAATTCATGTAATCATCTTCTTTTTCTAAGCAAACACGTGTCAGCTCATCTCTTTTACTAAAGAAATAGAGGCGCGTTTCGTTAGAAAGTTAAGGTTTATCCTTAAAAGATGAAATTATATGAAGTAGCAACGCAATTCGCGTTGCTTTTTTCTTTAAATAATGTAAAATAGTGGTATTAAAGGAGGGTGGCTTGAGGTGAAGAAATGGTATTATGCAATTTTTTTAGTGGGATTATATTTTTTTAATCAGGCATTTAAATCATATGTTGAAGTGTATGGATTACTTGAGGGGCTGTTAGTTGGATTAGCGATCGCGTTTTTATGTAAATTAGTATTTAAGGTAGTCACAAAAACCGTCGTCTTCATTGCTGTTGTGTGCGGAATTTTAGTCTTTTTAGTTTCATCAGGTTATATCCAGCTACCGAGTGAGATTTCTAATCTTTTAAACCTGGGGATGAGTTTCACACATATTTCACATTTTTTTCTAATATAAGTAGTTATTTTAAGTTATAATAGTTTTGTAAAGGAGTAATAGTTATGAAGAAAATATTAATCGTCTTAGTTGCAGTCGTTTTGATTGCAGTTGGAGCAAACTTTTTATTCCCTTCAGTGAATTCGATAACTGATTTTAAGCATATTAATTATACAGAGACTTTTGATCAGGCAGAGTCTGAGTATTATGTTTATTTCTATCAGGAATCATGTCCGATTTGTTTACAGTTTGGACCTGAACTAGTAGAGGCACATAATCAGAATAATGTCCCTATTTATGTGGTGGATGCTGCAGCTGAAGAAAATTTAGATGCATGGTATGACTGGACTGCTCACAATAAGGAATACACAAAAGTGATTGGTAAAGTTGAAAATGGCGTACAGGTTTTCAATGAAGGAGAGTCGAATGCAAAATATCCGACAAACGAGGGTTGGAAGATTTCAGTTAATCAGAATAATGAAATTGTAGCTTATTTAGATAAAGCATTTAATAATGAATCACCGCAAACAGCAGAAGAAATTGAGATTTCTGGAACACCAGCTTTAATTAAAGTTAAAGATGGTAAGTTAGCTGGATATGGTGAAGGAATGGATGAAGATCGTGCATTATTAGCGACTTATGGACAATAGATAAAAAAATCTTGCTTCTTTAAGCAAGATTTTTTAAAACATTAAAATGAGGTGTAGTAGATGAAACATATTTTTGTAATTGATGATGATGCAAATATTAGACAATTAATTTTAAGATATTTAGAGAAAGAAGGTTATAAAGTCACAGCTTTTGAAAATGCTGATTCTGTTTTAGAAGCGTTTAATGTGATGCAACCGGATGCACTGGTACTTGATATTATGATGCCGGGAAGTATGGATGGCTTAGACTTATGTAAAAAAATTCGTGCTGTGAGTCAAGTTCCGATCATCTTTGTTTCAGCAAAAGATGAAGCTGTTGATCGTATTATTGGATTAGAGCTTGGAGCAGATGATTACTTATCAAAACCATTTAGTCCACGTGAATTATTAGTTCGCTTAAAGATTATTTTCCGTCGTATTGAACCTGTGATGGTCACAGAACAAGAAACATCTGTTTATCAAATTAAAGATTTAAAAATTGATGATTCAAAACGTGTTTGTACAGTAAAAGAGACTGAGGTTCCATTAACGAATAATGAGTATATGTTACTGTCATATTTAGTGAAAAATAAAAATATTTCATTTACACGTGAAAATTTAATTCAAAATATTTGGGGTTATGATTATGTAGGAGAATCACGAATGATTGATGATTTAGTCAAACGTCTACGTAAGAAATTAAAAAGTGCAGATGCTAGTGTCGAAATTACAACAGTTTGGGGATATGGATACCGAATTGATGATAATTTATAATTAGGTTATGAGTATGAGATTAGATCGTAAATTATTTTGGAGCTATATTGTTATTATTTTAATCGCGATTTCAACATCGTTTACTTTATTTACGGTAGCCTCAAATCAGTTTTTAACGTATCGCTTAGTTGATACGATGAAAAAAGAGTTAAGCTTAATTGAAGAAAACTTTGGTTTTTATTCGGATAATTCACAAATCGCCCCGTTTATTACTCAAAATATCATGAGTTTAGTAGAATCTAATTTGATTATTATTGTAGATGGGGATACGGTCTTTACTCAATCTAATACGAGTAAAGAGTTAACAGAACACGCGATGGATCTTTCTTATTTGGATAAGCATTATATTAGAGTCTCTACTCGAGTGATCATTGGTTCTCGAACGTTTGATATTATGTTACTTAGTGAAAAAGGGTCAATTAGTGAGCTAAATCAGTTAAATCTAAGTATTTTATTTATTACTTCGTTAGTAAGTATGTTGATTGCAGCCTTTTTTGGAGTTTACGTTCAAAATAATATTTCTCGTCCGATTCATTTATTAAGAAATAAAGTTCGAGCGTTTCAAGAAAGTTTAGAAGTACCAGAGGTCACGATTTATACGGGAGATGAAATTCAAGAGCTTGATGAAGATATTGTTCGAATGGCGAAGTCCATTGTTAATAACGATCGTAAACGAAAAGCCTTTTTTGAAAATACTTCGCATGAGTTAAAAACTCCACTGATGAACATTCGGGGATACGCAGAAGGTTTAAAGGATGGGATTTTCTCGATTGATGAAGCAGCAGAAGTTATTTCTCAAGAAAGTGAGTCACTTCGTACCTTAGTTGAATCTATTTTATATTTATCTAAACTAGAAGATGCCACTCACGATCGTTATCAGCTTCAATTAGTTGATTTAAATGAATTTTTACAAGGATTTTATGATAAAATGGCTGGAATTATCGCGGATAAAAATCTTCAATTCAACTTGAATCTGGATAAAACGGTCCAAGTTCAAATGGATGATGATAAAATGATTCGAGCATTATCAAATATTATTACGAATGCGATTCGTTATGCTAAAGAAAAGATTTCAATTCAAACGGTTGTGGATCAATCCATGGTAGAGATTCGTTTGTTTAATGATGGACCTCAAATTTCTGAAGCTGATTTGCCATATTTATTCGATCGTTTTTATAAAGGCGATAAAGGTCAATCAGGTCTTGGATTATCGATTGTTCAAAGTATTATTAACGCACACAATGGGACAGTCGAGGCATTAAATGTTGAAGAAGGGGTATGTATGAGTATTAAGTTACCGTATGTGGCATCTTCTAGTAAATGGCGATTAAATGAAAAGAAAAGCTAAATCAGTTGACTGATTTAGCTTTTTTGTTTGAAAGGAACAATGATTTAGTCACAAAATTGAAGTTTAAAATTATCTCTTTTTATTTAGACAGAGACTGCCAAAAAATTTAAATAAAGATTTGTTAGAATGGAAAAGTTAAGTTAAAATAAAAGGGTAAGTAAAAATGGATAAGGTGGGAGACTAGACATGATTGAACGTTATTCGCGCCCTGAGATGGCAGCTATTTGGACAGAACAAAACAAGTTTGAAGCGTATTTAAAAGTTGAGATTTTAGCTTGTGAAGCTTGGGCTCATTTAGGACATATTCCAATGGAAGATGTTGAAAAGTTATGGAAAAATGCTTCATTCGATTTAAATCGTATTTACGAAATTGAGCAAGAAACACGTCATGACGTGGTTGCTTTTACACGTGCTGTCAGTGAAACTTGTGGTGACGAGAAGAAGTGGGTTCATTATGGATTAACATCGACAGACGTTGTTGATACAGCAAATGGATATTTATTAAAACAGGCGAATGATATTTTACGCGCGGATATTGAACGTTTTATTAATGTATTAGGTGAGAAGGCTAAAAAGTATAAACATACAGTACAAATGGGGCGTACACATGGTGTTCATGCTGAAATCACAACATTTGGATTAAAACTAGCTTTATGGTATGAAGAAATGAAACGTAATCAAGCACGTTTTGAAGAAGCAGCTCGTGCCGTAGAGTGTGGAAAAATTTCAGGTGCAGTTGGAACGCATGCAAACATTCCTTTCTTTGTTCAAGATTATACTTGTGAGAAATTAGGAATCGAGTCTGCTAAAATTTCAACTCAAACGTTACAACGTGATCGTCATGCTGCATATATGTCAGCGATTGCTTTAATTGGAGCATCAATTGAAAAAATGGGAGTTGAAGTGCGCCACTTACAACGTACTGAGGTTCGTGAAGCAGAAGAGTTCTTCCGTAAAGGACAAAAAGGATCTTCAGCCATGCCACATAAACGTAATCCAATCGGATCTGAAAATATGGCAGGATGTGCTCGTGTGTTAAGAGGATATATGGTTACAGCATATGAAAATATTGCACTTTGGCATGAACGTGATATTTCACACTCATCAGCAGAACGTATCATTATGCCAGATGCAACCATTTTATTAGATTATATGTTAAATCGTTTTACTAATTTAATTGATAACCTAACAGTTTACGAAGAAAATATGTTAGAAAATATTAATAAAACACATGGGGTTATTTTCTCTCAACGTGTCATGTTAAAATTAATTGAAAAAGGTTTTGTTCGTGAACAAGCTTACGATTTAGTTCAACCTAAGGCGATGCAAGCATGGGAAAATCGTCAATCTTTCCGTTCATTATTAGAGTCAGATGAAACAGTTATGAATCATTTAACGATGGAAGATTTAGATGATTGCTTTGATCACACATACCACTTAAAATCAGTGGATGGAATTTTTGAACGTTTAGGTTTAGTTTAATTAAAGTGAACTCATTCATTCTAAATCAGAAAAGTTTCGATTAACTAGGTGATAATAAATGATGAAGTTGTGGATAACTATAAGACATAGTTATCCACATTTTTATTTTCGAGTCTTGATAAGAGGTTGAGTGATCCTTTATATAGTGTTGGAATATAAAAAAAGAGCCTTAGGCTCTTTTTTAGTAGTTTTCTGAATGGATTTCAAAGTGAGCTTGATCGTAAGAACATACTGGGCACACTTTTGGTGCTTTTTTACCGTAGTGAATGTGTCCACATTCTTGGCAAACCCATGCTACTTCTTCTTCACGTTCAAATACTTTTCCTTCTTCAATATTTTTTAATAATTGTAAATAACGTGCTTCATGTTCTTTTTCGATTTTTCCAACCATTTCAAATAAAGCAGCGATACGATTGAATCCTTCTTCACGAGCTTGTTGTGCGAATGTTGCATACATATCTGTCCACTCACCGTTTTCACCAGCTGCAGCATCACGTAAGTTTGTCATTGTATCAGCAACTTCACCTTCATGTAAGAACTTGAACCATAATTTAGCGTGTTCCATTTCATTACGTGCTGTTTCTAAGAAGATGTTAGCAATTTGTTCATATCCTTCTTCTTTAGCTTTTGCCGCATAATAAGTATATTTGTTGCGTGCCATTGACTCCCCAGCAAAAGCATGCATTAAATTTGCTTCAGTTTTAGTACCTTTTAAGTTACTCATTTAAACTCTCTCCTTCATGACTATCTATTAAATTTAATCTCTGATAATAGCTTATAATATTTATAGTTGAAAATCAATAACAATTACTACTTTTCTTTAAAAACATTCATTCAATGATATTTATTATCATTTAAAAGATACTAAAACCTAATTTACTATCTTTTAAAATTTTACGAATATCCAATAACTTTCCAGTCTGTTTGATATGTATCATTTTCATATTCATAAGTAAAACTTGATGGATTCCCCATCTCATTAATAAAGTTATCCATAAATAGCTTAAGATAGTGATAGCTATAGTCGCATTCTTCTTCATACCATTTCGTATGAACCAATCCAATCAGTGTACAGTCCACGGTATCAATCGTGACAAACATAGATTTTTCTGTTGATACCATTTTGTCTAGTAACATTTCAATTTGTGTCGTCGAGATCCCTTCTTGAGTGTTAACTTTTAAGAAAATACCGATCGGACCTTCATAAGGACATTTATGATCATAATCATAATTCTCTTGATTTGATTTAAATAAATTTGTTAAAAATCCCATACGATGATCTCCTTCATTTGTTACGGAAAACAGCTAGATTTTTTAAATGATATAGCACTAGATGGTTCTCTAGTGTTAAATAGCTTTTACAGTAGCTTTAAATTTTTATTATTTTTGTATAAGACTGAGTAAATGAGCCATTATATTAGTGAGGGTTGAAGTGGTGTTTACCGATAATCCCACTATAATCATTAGAATCGGTCGTAGCGTGGCGTTTGTGAATCGCCCACGATAAAAAGTAAGTATCTGAAAAAGTTTATAAATGACAGTTATCAAACTTTGAAGCTCTCAAAAAAAGAATGCCTGGTGATAGAAATTAGTTTCTATGCCAGGCATTTTTTAATACATTTATTTAAAGTTAAAACTAAAAAAAGTGCGACATAATCGTCGCACTTAATTTATGGATAATTTTATAAGTAAACAATAGACTAAAAAAATGATAAGTAATGCAGTTAATACTGCCCACTTTTTTAGTCTTTTTTGGCCAATTTCAGAACTGAACCAAAATAGTTGATCAATCACATTAAATAAGTTTTGAATTAAATCATCTAAAAAATTCATTTCTTCCCCCTAATTTTGATGAAAACTCAATTTATTATATGAGAAAAAAATTTAAAAAAATGTCGGAATTCAGGATAAAACCTAAAAAGATGGGTATTGTATTAATGTAGAGTCGAATATGGTTTTTGCTAGTGTTCCCATCTAAAAAAGAATATTAGCTTGGAGTAGTGTATCAAATCACTATTTTCAATAGTCATTATCTCAATGATATCCAGTTGTTAAAACTCGATACGAAAGGCTCTACTATATAAATGTCTAGTTATAGAATGATGATTCTGTAACTAGACATTTTTTATTTTCTATCAGAAATTAAAAGTCATACTAAACACTTCCTCTAAAAAATCCAATGATACCAATCCTTTTGATTAGGTATTTATTATAAAATTGTGTTATTATTCATTAATAACACAAATGATTGTCAATTTGCATATATATTATTAACTATAGGTAAATTGAATGGGTATTCGATGGATTTATGTCAAAATAACGAAATGAAACTTTGTTAGGAGTGTTTTTTATGAAAGATCAGGCAGTTTTTGAGGCGTTACAATTAGAATTAAGACGTCAACGTGAAAATGTAGAGTTAATTGCATCAGAAAACTATGTGTCAGAAGAAGTCATGAGGGTTCAAGGATCTATTTTAACGAATAAATATGCAGAAGGATACCCAGCGAAACGTTATTATGGTGGTTGTGAATTTGTTGATACGATTGAAGAGATTGCAAGAGATCGTGCAAAACAATTATTTGGTGCTAAATTTGCGAATGTTCAACCTCATTCTGGATCTCAAGCTAATATGGGAGCTTATCGCGCCTTATTAAATCCAGGTGATAAAGTCTTAGGGATGAATTTAAGTCATGGAGGTCATTTAACACATGGTCATCCTCTAAACTTTTCGGGTAAAGATTATGAATTTTATGAATATGGAGTCAGTCAAGAAACTGAGATGATTGATTATGAGGCTATTTTTGAAATCGCAAATGAAGTGAAGCCAGCTTTAATTGTAGCGGGAGCATCTGCTTATCCACGTGCGATTGATTTTAAAAAATTTAGAGAGATTGCGGATAAAGTGGGTGCTTACTTGATGGTTGATATGGCCCATATTGCTGGCCTTGTTGCAGCAGGGTTACATCAAAATCCAGTCGATTATGCTCATATTGTGACAACAACGACACATAAGACATTACGTGGTCCTCGCGGTGGAATGATTTTAACTAATGATGAAGAGATTGCAACGAAGTTAGATAAAGTGATTTTCCCAGGGATTCAAGGTGGACCATTAATGCATGTCATTGGAGCCAAAGCAGTTGCTTTTGGAGAAGCGTTAACGCCTGAATTTGTGGAGTATCAAAAGCAAGTGATTAAAAATGCACAAGTGTTAGCTGACGAGTTAACAAAACAAGGACTGCGAATTGTATCAGGTGGGACAGATAATCATTTAATGCTAGTAGATGTAAAATCAACCTTTGGATTAACAGGTAAAGTAGCAGAAGCTGTGTTAGATGAAGTTGCAATTACATGTAATAAAAATACGATTCCATTTGATGCAGAAAGACCGTTTATTACAAGTGGAATTCGATTAGGAACTCCGGCTGTGACAACCCGAGGATTTAAAGAAAAAGAAATGGTTGAATTAGCGACTTATATTGCAGAAGCATTAAAATCTCACGAAGATAAAGATAAATTAGCTAACATCCGAGAAGCTGTTTTATCTCTAACTTCAAGATTCCCCCTATATGAAAATGAATAATTAAAGAAGTCATTTGAGAACTTATTTTTAATCAGCTAATGATGATATAATATAAGTTTTCAAATGAGGAAAAATAAGATCCATTAAAGGAGGAATCATCATGACGAAGTTAATGGATGGAAAATTAGTTTCATCACAAATCAGAGCAGAAATTTCCCAGGAAACGGAAGAATTTATAAAAGAAATGGGGATCACACCTCATTTACTTGTTATCATTGTTGGAAACGATCCAGCATCGATGACCTATGTAAAAAATAAGAAAAAAGCCTGTGAAGCCGTCGGCTTTAAGTCAACGGTCATTGAATTGCCGGTTGAAACGACCGAGAATCATTTAATTGAATTAATTCAACAATTAAATGAAGATAACTCTGTTCATGGAATTTTAGTTCAACTGCCATTACCAAAACACATCAATGAAGAAAAAATTATCGAAATGATTTCTGTCAAAAAAGATGTCGATGGATTTCATCCGTATCAAGTAGGATGTTTAGTTTCGGGGATGGATTGCTTAAAGCCATGTACTCCTTCAGGTGTCATCGAGTTATTAAAATATTATGATATTGAATTAAAAGGTCGTCACGCAGTTATCATCGGTCGTAGTCATATTGTTGGAAAACCATTAATTCAATTACTTTTAGATGAAAATGCGACGGTAACGATTTGTCATTCTCAAACGAAGGATTTATCTCAATTGACAAAATCAGCAGATATTTTAATTGTAGCGATTGGAAAACCTAACTTTATTAAAGCTGATATGGTAAAAGATCAAGCAGTTGTTGTAGATGTTGGGATTAATCGTCTAGAGACAGGGCGTTTAGTTGGGGATGTTGCATTTGATGAAGTCTCAACAAAAGCGAGTTATATGACACCAGTTCCAGGTGGAGTAGGGCCGATGACGATTACGATGTTACTTCGTAATACGTTGAAGGCAGCAAAAGACTTACAGTCATCGAGCTTATCTATTTAAAATCTTTTAGTTTTTATGAAATTTTAAACAATAAAATAATAAAACCAGTCGAGTAGACTGGTTTTATTATTGATTTAGATAGCTTTCAAGTGCTTGAGCTAACTGATCAGGACATGAAGTTTCTTTAGTTTTACATGAGATCCCCTTTAATTTAGCAATGGCAGTTTCTATCTCCATCTCTTTAACTAAATGAGTAATACCAATTAAATTTCCTGGACATCCTCCAATAAAGTTAACACTTTTAATTTTGTTGTCTTCAATATCAAATTGAATTTCTTTAGCGCATACGCCAGTAGTTTTAAAGGTTTGCATCTAACTCTCCCTCCTTTGCTTCCATTAATTTGAAGTTATTATATCAACTAGGTTAAATGAAAACAAGTAAATGAATGAATTGTGACCGCTTCCTTCTAGGTCTTGTTTTTTAATTAACTTCATTTTATAATGAGTAGTGAATAACTACAAAGTATTGGGCGATGAAGCGTGTGAGTTTTTGAGGTTAAGTGGTTATTTATTTGAGGAGCGGGTAGTGTTACGGTTTAACACTCCCTTTTTTATATGATTTGAATATTTTTTCCCTAAATGGACAATAATTAAGACAAAATATGCTTTTGCGTGTTATAATGAAAAAATGAAAAAAAGTTATATAGATGGAGTGATTCAGATGTCGATAACTGAAATCAACGATCAATTACAAGTTAGACGTGACAAAATGGAAGATTTACGTCAACACGGAATTGATCCATTTGGACAACGATTTGATCGTACACATTTATCTTCAGAATTAGTTGAAGAGTACGGAATGTTTTCTAAAGAAGAATTAGAAGAAAAAGAAATTGAAGTAGCGATTGCTGGACGTATCCGCACGAAGCGTGGAAAAGGTAAAGCTGGTTTTGCTCATATTCAAGACGTAAAAGGTCAAGTTCAAATTTATGTACGCCAAGATGCAGTTGGTGAAGAAGCGTATAATTTCTTCACAAAAGCTGACTTAGGTGATATTGTTGGAGTACGCGGAGTAGTATTTAAAACTAAAGTTGGTGAGTTATCAATTAAAGTTAAAGAATATACACCATTAACAAAAGCGTTACGCCCATTACCTGAAAAATATCATGGATTAACTGACGTTGAAGAGCGTTATCGTCGTCGTTACGTTGATTTAATCATGAACGAAGAAAGTAAACAAACGTTTATTACACGTACACGTGTGATTACTGCGATGCGCCGTTATTTAGATAACTTAGGATATTTAGAAGTTGAAACTCCAATTTTACATACAACATTAGGTGGAGCAGCAGCTCGTCCATTTGAAACACATCATAATACATTAGATATGGATTTATATTTACGTATTGCGACTGAGTTACACTTAAAACGTTTATTAGTTGGTGGACTTGAAAAAGTTTATGAAATCGGACGTATCTTCCGTAATGAAGGAATTTCAGTTCGTCATAATCCTGAATTCACTTCAATTGAGCTGTATGAAGCTTACGGTGATATGGAGACAATGATGGATTTAACAGAAAACATGATTGCCCATATTGCACAAGAAGTTTTAGGAACAACAACAGTGCCTTACGGTGGACATGAAATCAACTTAGCTGTTGGATGGAAACGTTGGCACATGGTTGAAGCCATTAAAGAAATTACAGGTGTTGATTTCTTCAAAGAAATGACATTCGAAGAAGCTAAAGCCATCGCTAAAGAACATAACGTAGAAGTACCTGCACACTTTACAGGAGTTGGACACATCATCAACGAATTCTTTGAAACATTTGTTGAAGAAAAAATCGTCCAACCAACATTCATCTACGGACATCCAGTAGAAGTTTCACCACTTGCGAAGAAAAATGCAGAAGATCCTCGTTTTACGGATCGTTTTGAATTATTTATTGACGCTCGTGAGTATGCAAATGCCTTCACTGAGTTAAATGATCCAATTGATCAAAAAGAGCGTTTTGAAGCACAATTAGCTGAAAAAGCATTAGGAAATGATGAAGCATCTGAAATGGATGTGGATTACATTGAAGCATTAGAATATGGTATGCCACCAGCAGGAGGACTTGGAATTGGTATCGACCGTTTAGTTATGTTATTAACTAATTCTCCAACAATCCGTGATGTATTATTATTCCCAACAATGCGTAAAAAATAATAATAAAAAAGTTTAGGTTATTAGCCTAAACTTTTTTTATTTTACTTTTAGTTTATCTTAAGGATAGAAAGGATGATAAAAGTATTCATTTATCTCGTTATGTTATTAATTAATCACTCCTAAAATTTAGTTAACGGGTTACAGTAAAGGAATCCCTTTCATTTTATAAAGGATTGTGTTATTATGAGGCAAAACTTAGTAAAGTCTTAAGGGGGATTAGGATGTTAGGTTTAGTTATTTTTCCAATCTTATTTTTTATCGTTGGTTTTTTATTTAAGGTCATCAGACCATATTATACAAAAATAGAATTTGTTTTATTTAATGTCATTGTATCTGTGATCGCTTTAATCATAGCAAATGCATCCATGTTGTTTCTAACATTTTCATTTTTTGTTCAGATGATGTTTCTTCATGTAGGGATTTATTTGTTTTTTTCTTTTATGGGATTAGGGACACAAATCATTTATTCTTGGATGAAAGAAAGATTTCCTTTGATTAGTGGAATAACAGGTGGTCTGACGATGTTAGCTTTAGTCAGTGTGATGATGACAGCATGTTTTTCCATTCAATATCTTTTAACGTTAATTTATTAGGAAATGAATATCGATTAATATTAGTCTGATAAAAACTTGTGGATAATTTGATTAAGATTAATGATTAGCAGATTTTATAGAACTCGGAAATATTTCGAGTTTTTTCTTTTGTTTAATGTGGAATCGGATACAATTGAAGTCAATGATTTTTCATTCTTATTTTAAAAGGACGAGAATATATTAGAAGTAGAGTTCATTAATGGGGGGATCAAGGTGGCGTTAGATACAAATTTATCATTACGGCAATCAGTGATTTATCAGGTTTATAACCGAAATCATAATCATACTGGAACGTTTAGAGAACTAATTTATGATTTAAAGCGAATTAAAGAGCTAGGGGTAGACATTGTTTATTTATTGCCGATTCATCCAATTGGAAAGAAAGATAAAAAAGGTAGCTTAGGGTGCCCTTATTCTATACAAGATTATCGTGAAGTAAATCCTGAGTATGGAACGCTTGAAGATTTTAAAGACTTAATTAAAGCGACCCATGAACATGGGATGAAATTAATGATTGATGTCGTTTATAACCATACTTCACGCGATTCCGTTTTATTAAAAACACATCCTGAGTGGTTTTATAAAAATGATGAAGGTGAGTTTGCGAATCGAATAGGTGATTGGTCTGATGTCACAGATTTAGACTATACGAAAGATGTTGCCTTATGGGATGAACTGATCGATATCTTAAAGTATTGGGCAGCGCTTGGAGTGGATGGTTACCGTTGTGATGTCGCTTCTTTTATTCCAATCAAGTTTTGGATAAAGGCTCGAAGTGAGGTTGCTAAGATTAATCCTGATTTTATTTGGTTAGCAGAGAGTGTCGATGGTGGATTTATTAAAGGCGTACGCTCATTAGGATATGAGGTTTGTAGCGACAGTGAGTTATATCAAGCATTTGATATTTGTTATGACTATGATGTTTATTGTTACTTTAAAGATTATCTATTAGGAAAATCATCTTTAGCTGAGTATGTGAAGCGAGTTCAACTACAAGAGTACATTTATCCAGGTAATTATGTAAAATTACGTTGTTTAGAAAATCATGATCAAGCACGTATTGCTTCGCTCGTTCAATCTAAAGAGCAATTAAACATGTGGACAGCCTTTAATTATTTACAAAAAGGTGCAACCATGATTTATGCAGGTCAAGAAGCGAGTTGTCAACATCAGCCAAGTCTATTTGATGTGGATAAAGTTGATTGGTCTCATTATAATGAAGCGGGAATGGCTGATTTAATGAAACAATTGGCTATCATCAAGAAAGATCCTGTCATGAGTGAGGGGTATTACGAAATTGAATTAGGTACGGTTGGTGATACTGTTTACTTAAGTTATGAAAGTTCTGTAAAACAACGACTTGCGATTTTTAATTTTAGTTTAAAAGCAGGAGATCTTTTCATGGACGTAGCTGATGGTACGTATAAAAATTTACTCACTCAACAAGATGTTATCGTTAAAAATAAAACAGTCACTCTATCAAACGAACCGATTATTTTTGATATTAATAAATAAAATCTACTCTAGGAGTAGATTTTTTATTTTTCTGTTAGATTTATAAAATTCGTTTGAATATTGTAAAACTGACAAATAGTTTTTATTAATTTAGAGTATCCTAATAGAAAAGATGAGTTAGGTGAAATGATGAAACGTTTATTTATTGGTATAGGTTTTACAGATGAACTTAAAGATTATTTTAAAGAACATCAACAAATCGTTGAAAAATATTGTGAAACTGCTAGATATACAGCATACGATAATTTTCATCTAACACTTAAATTTCTTGGGATGATGAATGATTCAGATATTGTAAAAGTAATTGATGTGATGAAATCGATTAAGTTTGAAAAAATTTATCTGGTGTTTGATCATCTTGGTTATTTCAAAAAGAAGAATCGATATATTGTGTATGTAGGTCCGGAGTCTAACGAAAAATTAACTCATTTAGCGAAAAATCTACAACTTGGCTTAGTTCAAGCCAATCTAGTGAAAGATGAGGATTTTGTTTATCGCCCTCATGTCACCTTATGTAGAAATGCAAAATTACTCGCTTCACCTGACGAGTTATCACAAAAATTGAAAATCAAAAAGGAAGAAACGATTAATCATATGATTTTATATGAAAGTTTGAGTATTAATGGAAAATTAACGTATCAGCCATTATATATTTTGGAGGTATAAAGATGACAGAACAAGCAGGTTATTTAGAATTCATTGAGTCATTTAATCATATACATAAATATCTAAAGAAATATACCAATTCAGATGATAATGTCTCATTTAGCGATTTGCTTTATAAAGCTAAGAAACATCCAATGATTCATCTTTATTTAGATGAGCTGCATTTATTCCGAAAATTACGTAATATTATTGTTCATCAAACGGATGATTTTGAACAATTGATTGCTTATCCAAGCGATGAAGTCGTTGAGCGAATGAAATTTATTGAACAACAGCTAGTGGATCCTTCAACAGTGATTGTTTTTAAAACGGAAGTGATTAAATTTAATGCTGCTGATGCGATTGCGGATGTTTTAAAAGTTTCAGGAGAAAAAGAAATATTAAAACTTCCGATTTATGAAAATGATAAATTTGTGGGACTCGTTACTTCAAGAGGAATCGCAAAATGGTTACAAAAACATATTGAAAACAACACCATCGAGCTTTCAGGAAGTGTGAAAGATCTATTAGAATATGAAAAAAAATCTCAGTATGAGTTTATCGCCCAATCTATGACTGTTTATGGAGCTTGGAATTTATTTCAATCCTCACCAAATAAATTAGATGCTTTATTATTAACAGAAAGCGGTCGTCCAGATGATCGGATTGAAGCAGTAATTACGTATGATGATGTTTTAAAATACATTTATACACATGATCAATATGTGTTTAATTAAAGATATATAAGTGGCGATAAATTTTTCATTATTGAAAAAATTTTAACGCCACTATAGTTAGTCTTTATACCAATCAAATTAATCAACTAGGCCTGTTTTATTGTATATGAAATCTTTTCCTCTTTATATATATATAAGTCCAGATAAGTTTTTCATATCGGAAAACTTTTATGCCCTACTAACGGTAGATACATTTTCCTAGAAAATGGTAGGTGGCCTGTACCCTACCAAAGGAGGAGACATGCTGCGCATGGTAGGTGACCCCTGGACGATAGTCTACCTCAGTATTAAAGTAATTGTTTAACTAAGACTGACATACAATGATGAAATACATTTCTGTTTTTATATAGACCATCACGCCTGGAGGGCACCACAATAAACGAAAATAAACGGTGCATTGAATGTTATTTTTAGAATCGTCCACAATACGTTGTACAATCAAGGACGATGTTTCTTGGATCGAATAGACCGATATATAGACTGTCCTGACAACTTCTCTTTGAACCACATTTTGTCCCTGAGGACGCATAGTAGAATAACAATCATGAAGTTGATATTGTACGTCAATTATATTCAAAGGAGAATTTAAACGATGGATGTTGTTTACCAAACGTGTTGTGGGATTGATGTGCACAAGATGAAATGGGTGGCTTGTTTGTGTAAAGGCCATAAGCAAGAAATCAAGGAGTTTAGTGCCAAAACAAAAGATATCAAAGCGATGGTTGATTGGCTTGAAGGAAACAAATGTGAAATGGTTGCGATGGAGTCGACTTCTGTTTATTGGAAACCTCTTGTCAATATTTTTGAAATGCGCGGATTAAAGTATATGGTTGTTAATGCCAAAGACTTTAAAGCTGTTCCTGGCCGAAAGACAGATGTATTGGATAGTGCTTGGTTAGCTGATTTACTCCGTCACGGTTTACTTAAATCAAGTTTTATCCCAAGTCGTGAACAACGCGAATTAAGAGAAGCGACACGTTATCGGAAGGCAATAACTGAAGAAAGAGCCCGCGCCCTTAACAGGCTTCAAAAAATGTTAGAAGGTGCCAATATTAAAATCAGTTCGATTCTTTCAACGATAACAGGTAAAACAACCATGAATCTATTAGATTATGTTTTAAACAATGATGAAATGATGGATGAAAAAACAGCTGAAACCTTAATAATCAGTCGGATATCAGCTTCTGTTAAAGAGGTGACAGAGGCGATGGAAGGAATAATAACCCCTTTTCAAAAAACGATGATGAAACAAGTTCTCACACATCTTCGCGAATGATCCGAAAGAATTGAAGAGATGGACATCATCATTGATACGTATATGGCAGAGTATTGGGAAGCCATTAAGAAACTTGAACAAATTCCTGGCATCGGAAAGAAGAGTGCAGAAATTATTTTAGCTGAAATTGGATTGGATATGAATCAGTTTCCCAGTGCAGGACATCTCGCTTCATGGGCAGGTGTAGCTCCTGGAAATAATGAAAGTGCGGGCAAAAGAAAAAGCGGGAAAACCCGCAAAGGAAACAAGATACTGACATCGACACTCGCTCAAGTTGCGAAATCAGCCTCTAAAAATAAAAATAGCTTTTTTCATGCCCAATATCAACGAATCGCTGTCAAAAGAGGAAAAAATAGAGCCACCTTAGCGGTCGCTCATTCTATTTTAATAGCCATCTATCATATGTTGAAAGATGGCCAGGAATTTATTGATTTAGGATCCGACTACTACCATCAATTTAATACCGAGAAAAAAATTAACTCATACCTGAAAAAGTTAGCTGCTTTAGGATATAGAGTTGATGAACATTCAACGGTAAAGTGAGTCGGATAATTTATTATCGTAAAAAATAAGGAATTTAAAACAGCTAAAGACAAACAAATATTGTCGAAGGTCGCCTTTCTTTTGACGGTATTTTATGATAAGATTCGAGGCCTACAAGGGAGGTCTTTTCAAAGCTGCCTTCGTGGAGGGAGTTTGTATTTATTTTCATAGTAGAAGATAAAATTTTAATTTGGAGATTATTTTTTTATTATGCATTTTTTTGAAGGATGATAAATATTATGACTTATATATAGAAACAGATAAGTTTTTCACATTTTTTCGCAGAGTCTTTGGATCACTTCCGAAGGTCTTTCATTGATATGTTGAATAAATCCTTGAACAGCGTTTCTAATCTCATTTATATTTTTATAAAAGACGTTATGAATCACAGATTGTTTTAACCATTTCCATAATCCTTCAATTAAGTTTAATTCTGGACTATATGGTGGTAAAAAGATTAACCTTAATCTATTTTTGTGTTCGTTTAAAAAAGGTTGGATGAGTTTAGCGTGATGAATTCTTGCGTTATCTAAAATCATGACAATCTTTCCCGTTGGATATTGTTTCAGTACTTTTTTGAGGAATTCTAAAAAGATATCTGCTGTATAACGTTCTTCCTCCTGGACATAAACATGACCTGTCTCATAGTTAAGGATTCCTATTAATTTGACACTTTTATTATTTCCGTAAGTAGGAATAATCCGTTGTTTTCCTTTAGGAAACCAATTGTTGACTAATGATTGATAATCTCTGATAGAACTTTCATCTTGAAACAATAAATGATCAATCTCTCCACGAATCAAAATTTTTTAATTGTTCAAATTCCTGTTTAAATCCCTCTTGTTTTTCTTGACTAGCTCTCGCTAATGAGTAAGTCGGGCGTGTGTAGCTAAAACCTAAGCGTAACAACATGTCACGCATTCCCCCTTTAGAGAATGAAATTCCAAAGGTTTGCTTCACCCAGATGCATAATAGCTTACAATCCCAAGTCATGTACGGTTCAATCCCAACATCAGCGGGCGTTTTATGGATGAGAGTATGGATTAACTCAGCTTCTTGCTCAGGTGAAAGTTTCTTCGGGCAGCCTGATTTTGGGCGTGGGTTTAATCCCTCAAGTCCATATTTTTTATAATTTCTAACATGTGTTCCGATGGTCTGAGCAGTAAAGGGAACTATCCTAGCGATTTCTACATTTTTATATCCTTGTAAGTGTAAATAGATGACTTGATAACGAGTATAAAGTTGTTTCGATGATGTTTCACGCATCGCTGTTTCAATTAATTTTAATTCTGTCTGATTCATAGTTGCCCCAATTTCTATCCTAAAATGTATGTTTAATATCTACTATTTTAACATACATTTTAACGAATTTTGACCACAAGTATTTGAATTAAAAAACTATGAAATACATTTCTGTTTCTATATAATGATAATTTTTAAGAAATCATCGGAAGATATAAGTTTGAGAGGAATGAGTCTAGAAAAAATGACGATGACTTAATAATTAAAAAGATTAGTCTGTTTAAACAGCCTCAAAGAAACAATCCTATTTGCTTATCAAAAAGAGGAGATTGATGAGATATTTTATCGGCTTAAGTAGAAGAACTCGGTAAAAACACTTTATAGGAAATTAATTCGTGGTAATCTCACAATATATCCTATGTATTTTTAAAGGGCTAATTAGTATAATTAGCTTTATGTGAAAGCGTTTAACTGAGGTAGGGGGAAATCTAAGTGGAGGAAATTGTATCAAGAGAACAATTAATTGATTACTTCATAGAATCATGTGATCTTTTACAAAATTATAAAAGCATTAAACAAGTATTATATGAGGAGCTTGAAAAAGAAGAATCAAATGTTGAAGAACTTTTAACGGATTATCGTGAAAATCAGAAGTTTGACTATTTAGTACCTGTATTAATTTTAACGGCTCGCTATTATTTCGAACATGAATTTTATAGTTTAGCTGCGATTTATTTAGTGGAATGTCATTGTGCCTTAGAGTACTTAGATGAGAATCATTTATTAAAAGGCTATGTTTTAGGGGAATTAGGTTATGTTTATGAATGCATGGGAGAGTTGCAACAAGCCAATCATTACTATACAACAGCACTTTCTTTTAGTCGAGAGAAGCAAATTCCTTTACTGGCCATCTATAGCTTAGATCATTTAGTTCATATGATGTTAATTTTATGTCAGCGAAAAGGTTTTAAGAAAATTAAACAATTTGTTATGGACTATCGGTATGAATCAACCTTTAATCAGTGTAAAGGTAAAATTGATTTATTGAATGCTTATATTATAGGAGACTATAAATCTGTCATTAAGTTATGCGAAGAATCTGTTGATTTTAAAAATAAAGAAGATAAACTAGCCATGTATAATCACTCAATGTATCAATTAGGGAAAGCTAAAGAAATTAAATGGAATTTGAATTTAGACGAGTCGAATTTACACGATCAAACCGGCATCTATTCGTTAATTAATCTTTTAACCTACCACTTAATTGAAGATAATGACGAGCAATTATCTAGCTATCTTAAGGAACTCTTTCAGTCGTTAGCTGAGAAAAATCTTCATCATTTGATGAGATTTGGTTATCATTTTTTATGTCAGGACATACGAATTCGTTCAAGTTTAGAATGGGCGAGTGATTTTGAAGAATTATTAAGTCAAACCTATGATTTAATACACTCTCAAGAACAACATTTAAAGCAACGAACTGAAAGTATTTATCACAGTTACCGAGAGTATTATCAACGTTTAAATAAACTAAAAGCTCAACAAAAATATAAATTAGTTCACTTTAATCAATTGTCGGATTATTACCAACAGGAGTATACTCCAAAAACAGTGTTAAGCTACTTAAAGTTAGATCACTGTTTCTATGGTGAGTTTAATAATCAGATTTTAAATCAGGTCATTGAAACTATTAATGAATGGATGGGAGAAAGCATTACTTTCTCAGTTGAAAACGAAGGAATTTGGTTTTACTTTAATGCTTGTCACAAAGAAGTAAAACTGAAACAAAAATTAAATCACTTAGTTGAACTATGGTATGAAAAGATTAAACAAACATATTATGTTTCTTTTTTATTGCCACGATATACGACTACTTCATTTGAAGAAACAGCGATGCGCGTTAAAAGTGATTTTTGCAGTCTAATCTTAAAGTCTAATGTTCGTTTACCTTATGACGTGAGTTTTTGTCAGGAACTTTCTTGGAGCCATAATATTTCATTGAAAATTCGTCAATTACTAGATGCTACTTATCAAACTGGAGAGTTTAACTTGGCTTATACTCCTCTTTATTATCGAGAAGGAACACAGTTATTTGGCGTGGAGTGTCATCATCAACTAGATGACCATGTCATTTTGAATCGTTTATCTTCAGAAGAACGAGCAGAAGCATCACATATTTTGACAATGGAAAAAGAGTTTTATCAATTTGAAGCTGGATGTCGATATGTTCATGAAAAAAATCAAAGCACCGATGAGCCTTTATCATTATTTATTAAACTGTCTCGAGAAACCGTGTTGAATAAGCTCTTACCTTCAAGAATTTTAAATTGTTTACAAAAGTATGAAATTCAACCGAATCAATTGATTATTAGTATAAATGAAGATGTTTTATTTGAACAAAATACACTCATTCAAAAGGGAATTAAACGATTGCGAGAATTAGAAATTAATATTGCCTTAGATGAGTATGGAGCAGGTGCTTTAACGGGATCTATTCGTAATTTAAATATTGATTATTTACGAATTAGCTCTTGTCTCATTCAATACTTAAAAAATTCAAATAATTGCCTTCATATGATGAAGTCTTTATTAAGTGTTTGCTCAAGTAAGGACGTAAAGATTTGTTGCTCAGAAATTGAAAATGAATCAAGTCTACATTTAATTAGTGATTTTGGAATTGATGTCGTAAGTGGCAGCTATTATCAAAGAAATTTAGTTGTTTAATTAGATGAAATAGGTCATAATAGAGATTATAAGCAACTAGGCAGTTAGTTCATGCGTATACAATGATAATCTTTAGTTTGAAGAGGAGACATAAGATGAAGCAAGATATGAATATGGATTTGGGGCTTGAGTCATTTTTAGAGCCTGACTCTGATTTTATAGAAGAACTATGTGATCACTTAGAAGCAGAAGGGATTCACTTAACGAATGAGTTATTAGTTCAGATTCTTTCAAAATATGAAGATCATAAATTTAATTTCTTTAAAGAGTTAATTGAGCAATTAGTCGGCCCAGATCAAATGGGCTTATCAACTGACGGTAATCCAGCAGTGATTCAAGTGGTGATGGATGGAAAACGTCATAAAAAACAAAAAAATAAAGAGGAAGATCCATTAATTGATATGGATTCAACTCTGTTATCGTAAGTTTAAATAGTAAAAGCGACTCATTAAAGAGTCGCTTTTTTGAATAAAAAGATTAAAAATTGATTTTATCTGTCTATTTTTTAGTTATAATTTAGTCAGTAATATGGGAGTGAAATAACAAGACGAAACGTCTAATGTATGAAAGAGGTGAAATGAGTGAATTCAAACACCCATGAACCAATTGAGCAGGTAGTGGAAAGACTTATTGAAGACTACGGACAAGAAGTATATAGAATTGCTTATTTTTATATTAAAGACCGACAATTGGCTGAAGATGTATTTCAAGAAGTTTTTTATAAGGTGATGAAAAACTATCATAAATTTCAACATCAAAGTAGTGAAAAAACGTGGTTAACTCGAATTACGATTAATACGTGTAAAGATTTATTAAGAACAAATTGGATAAAACGTGTCACGACATTTAGCACTTGGCAAGAGCCACAATCAGATTATGAAGCTCCTTTTGATATTGAAAAACAGGAAGAATATCAAGAGTTGTATCAGATGATTCAGAAACTTCCAACGAAATATAAGGATGTCATCTTATTATTTTATTATAAAGAGCTATCCTATGAAGAAATCTCTCAAATACTCGGCATTCCTGAAGGAACCGTTCGAAGCCGTTTAGCACGTGCGCGCACAAAATTAAAGAAAATGATAAGTGAAAGAGAGGTGTGATACGATGGATGATGGGCGTATTAAATCAGCAATAAAGTCACAACTCGATTCGATTGAACTCAATCAACAGTTGAAAGAAAAGACGATTCAATCAATCAAACAGCAGTCAAATCAATCCCGCTTTCGAACAAACTATTTATTAGGTGGTGGTATCGGTTTAGTGATGACGTGTCTAGTTGCTATTGTTTTAATTAATCCATTCAAACCATTAGAGCAATCACCAAACCCGATTGCTATGCTAGAAGAAGAGTCTGCTGTACAACTTCGTGGTATCAAGACGCCTTTTGAGCAATTAAAGCAACTATTTAATCAACTAAATCTAACTTATGAAATACAATCCATCCAAATAGAGTCAGATTATCAAGTGACTCCAATTGAAATGGAACAAGACAAAAGCTATTATGTTGAGTTATCCACAATGATGAATCCTGATGATTTTTGTGTCGATTCTTCTTACTTAGTGATTCAATTAGATGAAAAAAATTTCTTCTTTTATAAGGGATCAAATGAAGACGTCATAAAAACATTAACCCATACAGGCAAAATAATTTGTAAATAAAGTATCCACGAGTTTAGCAAAAAACCACTCAAGTTAGTTGAGTGGTTTTTCCTTATACTGATTAAATCGTTCAATATCGTGTTCTGAACACTCTGCCGTAATAAGTGTTCCGTTATCTAAATACTGAGTTTCTAAAATATTAGCATGTTCATTTAAATAAGAAACAATATTTCCACGATCGTATGGAATTAAGAAAGTTACTTTTTGATAATTTTTGAAAAGATGTGATTTGATACAATCAATTAGTGTCTCAATATTCGTTAAGTTTTTCGCTGAAATACGAACAGCTTCTTTTGTACTCGGTGTGAACTCGTCATCTATTAAATCAGCTTTGTTGTAAACATAAACCATTGACGTTTCTTTTACCCCTAGTTCCTCAAGAACTTTATTGGTAATCTCGATTTGAGTTTGAAACTCTGGATGGGATAAATCAACGACGTGAAGTAAAAGATCAGCTTCTGTTACCTCTTCTAGTGTTGAACGGAATGCTTTGACTAACTGGTGAGGCAGTTTACTAACGAATCCAACCGTATCTGTTAATAAAAATTGTTTATTATCTGGTAGTTGAATGTGTCGAGTTGATGTTTCAAGTGTCGCGAACAGCATGTTTTTCTCGAAAACAGATTTTTCTGATTGAGCATTTGAAACAGTCAGTAAAGCATTCATTGTTGTTGACTTACCGGCATTCGTATAACCAACTAAAGCAACGACTGGCGTTGAGTTGCGTTTACGAAGTTTACGTTGATTTTGACGGGCAAGAACGAGAGAGTCTAATTCTTTGTTTAGTTTATGAACTTGTTCTTCAATACGACGACGATCAAGTTCTAATTTCTTTTCCCCTGGCCCTTTCGATCCGATTCCACCGGCTTGTCGCGATAAGGAAGCATTAAGTCCAATTAAACGAGGCATCATATATTTAAGTTGGGCCACTTCAACTTGAAGTTGTGCTTCACGCGTTTTAGCACGGCTTGCGAAGATATCTAAAATTAAAATCGTACGATCGATGACTTTACATTGTAGTCCATGCTCAAGGTTACGAATTTGCGATGGGGATAATTCATCATTAAAGATGACAAGATTAGCATCATTTTGTTCAACAAGTAAAGCAACCTCGTCAACTTTTCCTGTTCCAATATAGCAAGCTGGGTTCACACGTTCAAGTTTTTGCGTTAGAACGCCAACGACTTGAACGGAGCATGCTTCAGCTAGATTTTTTAATTCTTCCACGCTATAGTCGAAATTTTTATCATTATTTAAATCGACTCCAACTAAGATGGCGCGTTGAATGATTTCTTCCATTTCATCACCTCAGGTCATATTTTCAAAAACTACTATAAGTTTACTAGAAAAAAGGTAAAATAGAAATATTATCGTAAATTTAAGTGAGTTTACTAGTCCTCATATAGTTTGATATCGCTCTATTATATTGTATGCGTCTGGATGAAAAAGATTTATCTCTTGCTAGGATATCTGATTGAGTTATGTGATAATTAAAGATAGAAATTAATATAGTTTATAAGGAGGGCATTTTATGGCGAAAGCAAGAACAAAAACATCATTTTTCTGTCAGCAATGTGGGACAGAAAGTTTAAAATGGGTCGGAAGATGTCCAGGTTGTGGCGAATGGAATACGATGGTGGAGGAATTAAAGCCCACAAAGGCAGAACAGCGCCGTGGCTTTGTAGCAAGTGAAAGTATGGCAAAACCTCAACGTCTACAAGAGATAGAAACAAAAGAGGAAGCACGTATTCAGACATCAATGAGTGAGCTTAACCGTGTTCTTGGTGGTGGAATTGTTCGTGGATCACTTGTTCTGTGTGGGGGTGAGCCTGGGATTGGGAAATCAACACTACTTTTACAAACGGCACAAGATTTAGCGCATAAAAATGTTCAAGTATTATATGTTTCAGGAGAAGAATCTGCTCGTCAAATTAAACTTCGTGCTGAGCGTTTAGGAGTAAGTAGTGAGCACTTATATATTTACGCAGAAACAGATTTAACTTTAATTGAACGTCAAATTCAACAGTTAAAACCAGAGTTTGTCATTATCGACTCGATTCAGACGATTCATATGCCAGAGGTAACATCGGCACCTGGGAGTGTCTCGCAAGTTCGTGAATGTACGGCCCAATTGATGAAAATTGCTAAAATTGGTGGAATTTCAGTCTTTATTGTCGGACATGTGACGAAAGATGGAAATATCGCTGGGCCACGTTTACTCGAGCATATGGTGGATACTGTCTTATATTTTGAAGGAGATCGTCATCATACGTATCGTATTTTACGAGCAGTTAAAAACCGATTTGGGTCAACGAATGAGATTGGAATCTTTGATATGAAAGAAGAGGGGCTTGATGAAGTGACGAATGCTTCAGAGGTCTTCTTAGAAGATCGCACGAAAGGATTACCAGGAACGGCGATTATGGCCTCAATTGAAGGAACACGTCCAATCTTAGTTGAGATTCAATCATTATTAACGCCGACTTCATTTGGAAATCCAAAACGAATGGCATCTGGAGTGGATCATAATCGTGTGTCTTTAATTTTAGCCGTGCTTGAAAAACGTATGGGATTCTTCTTACAAAATCAAGATACATATGTGAAAGTAACTGGTGGTGTAAAGTTAGATGAACCGGCTGTCGATTTAGCAATTGTGGCAAGTATTGTTTCAAGTTATAAAGATAAAATGACGCCAAGTGGCGATGTATATATGGGAGAGGTTGGATTAACCGGTGAAATTCGACGTGTCTCTCGTATCGAAGAGCGTGTCAAAGAAGCGAAAAAACTTGGGTTTACGCGCGCAATTATTCCAAAGAAAAATATAGGTGGATGGACAGCTCCAAAAGGAATGGAGATTGTTGGGGTTGATACCATTTCGGATGCACTTAAAGCAATGTTTAAAGATGATTTGAAGTTCTAGTCGTAGCCAGCTTATTGAAGGGGGCGACGGATTTGGGAGTATGGAATTTTTTAAAGCGTGTCTTTTGGTTGATGATAACAGCAATTATGGTACTTATTCTTGTTAGTTTAATTCCATTATCATTTAAGGAAAGAATAGAAAGTGACGAAAGCGATGAGGTAATCCCATCGCTTTCGTCGTCATTAATCAATGATGAGTCATCTCAGACGTATTTTAATATTTCAATTAAAATGAATGTTTCACAAATTAGTGAGAGTTTATCACAATTAAATGTATTAGTTCAACAGGGATCGGGGACGGTGATGTCATCTAGTTTAGTAGCAATAGATCAAATGTTGGAAAGCTACATGGGTTCATGTATCTTAGAAATTGAGTCAACAGAGGTGGAAGAATTTTTACAGCAGGTTGAGCTCATAGGGCAAATTACTCAGATGGAGACATATACTAATAGTGAAGTCTTAGTAACGGAAGATATAGATAGTTGGTTATCGAATTTAAGTATGCAACAATCGAAATATCAGACACTGCTTTCAGAGGCAGAGACCGTTAGCGAAATTATCAAAATCGAAGAAGAATTAGCACGAGTTCAAGTAGAGATGGATAAATGGTCTGCCTTGAAAGCTCAAGATGATGTTGCGAGAAATAAAGTGACAATCATTTTTGAACTGAAAGAGCAAGAAATCCAAGATGATTCAAGATGGGGAGTAATGATTCAAAATGAGCTGTCCGTTCAACTGAATCGAATTAGCCAAGTGACACGTTGGTTATTAGTTAAATTGATCGGGCTAGTTCCATATGTCGTCATTTTATTCGTGGTCATACTCATTATGCGATGTTTATTTAGGGGACGTAAACGGAAACGATGAAAGGATGGTAGAAGATGAAGAAATGGTTGATTAGTGGGGGAATCCTCATTCTCATCTTATTGGGGTGTTCGCAAATCTGGCAAGTTGACAATGCTATGACGATAGAGGGGACGGTTCTTCAAATTAGTGAGGCTTCGGTGTTATTATCTCAAAAAAAGGAAATCAGCATGGATGACTTAGTGAAGACTTATGAAGAATGGATGGAGGGGGATTATGATTTAATTTCTGTTTCAAATGTCGAAGGTGTTGAAGTGGGGATGAAATTACGTGTAATCATTTCAGGCACGATTGCAGAAAGTTATCCATCCCAGACCCAAGCTAAATCATATGAGATTTTAAATCAACTTCAAATTCCGAAAGAAGAATCGGATGAGATGACTATGGCTCCAGAAAATCCGTATAATCAAGAGTTACTTGATATTTTTCCTAAAACCGTCGGTCTGAATCAATTATTTAATGGGTATGCTGAATATGGCCACTTTCAAACGTTAAAAAAAGCTCAAGAATTTGGATCTGTCTTTCAGATTATATTTGATGGGATGATGACGGATGGGTATGGAGAAAGCGTGGATCGGTTATTCCAATTAACCTATGAAATTACCGATGAAATGGTTATTGAACAGATTTATAATGAAGATCCTTATAATCAATTAAAAGACTCCAGATTATTAAATTCGATTATACCTAATAAAGTTTTATTAAAATTGCCGCTTGAAGTCGGAAATAGTTGGACACAAACATTTAGTTATCAAGAAAAAGAATATACAGCAATGACAGAGATTGTTCGGATTGAAACGAATAAAGATGGAAGGGGAACATATGAAACATTTACAACTGTGGCAGATATAGAAGGAGATTATAATGGATGTTATAAAGAAACTCGAGTATTTACTACGGGTAGCGGTATGACCTCGTTTAGCAGTCTCTTTTCATTTGAATCAATAGGCACGGATGATGAAGATTTTGAACAGTCAGATGATTTATATCTTTTTGGTTACTCTTTATCAGCTGAAAATATTATTATTAGAGAATAAAAAAAGACCAAATAAGTTGAGGGCACTGAAAAACAACTCACAAAAAAAGGAAAACACTGAAGCTTGAAGGGTTTCAGTGTTTTTTTATCATTTGTGATATAATGACTTGACTAATGACATTTTTGGAGGCTCATCATGATTAAAGACTTTGAACAATTATCCTTAAATCTTTCTCAAGGACATCCCTTATACGATAAAATCGTTCCCAAAAATCATCCCTTACGTTTAATCGAGGAACAGATTGATTTTTCATTTGTCACACCGTTACTAAGTGATCGTTATTCCATTGATTATGGACGTCCTGCCTATTCTCCTGAAGTCATGTTTAAGTTATTATTCCTTAAAATGCTTTACAATCTGTCGGATGAGCGTGTCATTCAAGAGGCTCAAGTCAATATGGCTTATAAATACTTTTTGAATTTAGACCCCGAGGATCCACTCATGCATCCGTCTTCCTTAACTAAGTTCAGAAAACTGAGATTAAATCAGGAGGACATCTTAGAGGATTTATTAGGTGAAGTGATTAACCAAGCGATTCAAAAGAACTTAATTCCATCAAAGACACTGATCATGGATGCCACACATACACGAAGTCAGTATAAAGTTAAAACTCCCATTGAGAATTTAAGAGAGGTTTCTAAAAATATCCGAAAACAACTTTATCGTTACGTTCCTGAGGTGAAGGATCATGTTCCTCCAAAGCTTCATTCCACTGCTTCACTTGAAGAAGAGGTCATTTATACTCAAGAATTAATAGAGTTTTCTCATCGCTATCAAGATAAAAATAGACAGATTCAAGAAGCGAGAGAAAAAGCGTTAGATATCCTAAAAAATGGAACCTACCAAGCCATTCTTTCTGTCTCAGATCCAGAAGCTAAAATGGGTTATAAATCTAAAACTGAGGCGTTTGCCGGATATAAGACACATCTAGCCATCACGGAGGAGCGTCTCATGACAGCGATTGAAGTGACCACGGGTGAAGTCAGTGATGGAAAGTATTTGAAAACATTGGTTGAAAAATCAAAAAAGAACGGGATAGAAGTGAAAGAAGTCTTAGCGGATGCCGCCTATTCAAGTAAAGAGAACTTAGGGTACATGGAGCAAGAAAATATAACGGCTGTAACGCCGTTAAATCCAATTGTCTTAAATGGTGGAAAACGAGAAGTTGAAGGATTTGAATATAATAAAGATGCGGGACAAATGAGATGTCCAGCTGGACATTTAAGTGTCAGAAAAGCCCGTACGGGAAAGAAAAATCAAAAAACAAATCAGAGTTTAACCTATTACTTTGAAATAGAAAAATGTAAGCATTGTCCTTTAAGAGATGGGTGCTATAAACCTGGGGCAAAATCTAAAACTTATTCCATGACCCTTAAATCGGACATTCATCAAAAAGCCATCGACTATCAGAAGACAAATGAATTTAAGGATAGGAAAAAACAACGTTATAAAATTGAGGCGAAAAATGCCGAGTTAAAACAGTCTCACGGATTTCAAACATGTAAATTCGCGGGACTTTTCGGCATGAAAATCCAGGCCTATTTAACAGCTTTTGTCGTTAATACGAAGAGAATAGTGAAGTTAGTGACAGAAAAACAAGCTATCTTTCAGATAAGTTTATTGGATCTCATACAAAAAATGGATATGATAGAGAATAAGGAAAAAGGAGCCTATTATTTTATAAATAATAAGCTCCTTTTTCAGTGGCCTCAATAAGTTTGGTCTTTTTTTGATTAAGCGATTTTTTGCTCAAAAGCGGGTTCGTTGTTAACAACACTAGATTTTTTAGAAAAGACTATTTTAAGTAGGACAGGAGTAATAACTGTTGTCACAACAACCATAATTACGATTGGTCCAAAGAAGACAGTTCCCATTAATCCAAAGGCTGAACCTTTACTAGCCACGATGAGGGCAACTTCTCCCCTTGAAACCATTCCTGTTCCAATTTGAATGGCTTCTTTAGTAGTATAGCGACATAGCTTAGCCCCAAGTCCGCAACCTAATATTTTTGTTAAGATAGCCATGATAACTAAAGCAACTGAGAAGGCGACTAAAGCCGGCGTCATTTCTGGAATAACAACTTTAATTCCGATACTTGCGAAGAAGATAGGTGATAATAACATATAAGCCGTTGTTTCAAAACGATTCATGATGTAATGTTTACGAGGTGTGTTTGATAAAACTAACCCTGCCATGAATGCTCCAGTAATATCAGCTACTCCGAAGAAGTGTTCAGCACAGAATGATAATAATAAACAGAAGACGAATGATAAAACAACGAATCGTCTGAGATCCATATTATATCGGTTCATGCTGTGTTCCATTGCTCTAGAGAATAAGAATCCGGCAACCCCACCAACAATAAAGAATAATACGATTTTAATCAATACAAGTCCGATACTCACATCTGTACTTGTTGCACTTGTTACGACCGTTAAGGCGATGACTCCTAAAATATCATCGATGATGGCGGCACCTAAAATTGCATTACCAGCACGAGTATTTAGTTTTCCGAGTTCTTTTAATGTTTCAACCGTAATACTCACCGATGTCGCAGTAAGAATAATTCCGATAAAGATATTTTGTAATAGCGGTGCAGCAGCTGCATCTGAGATTCCGCCTTTATTAAACATTGAAGCAAGAGCGAATCCACCAGCTAGGGGAATAATCATCCCTAGGATAGCAATCACAATCGAAGCTTTTCCTGTCTTTTTCAATTCTTTAATATCTGTTTCGAGCCCTGCCGTAAACATTAAAACAATCACGCCTAGTTCAGCGACTTGGAGAATAAAATCTGTTTCATGTAAAATGTTTAAACAAGCCGGGCCGAGTAATAATCCTGCCAACAAGGCACCTACAACTTGTGGTAATTGAATTTTTTTAGTTAGTAATCCGAGTAGCTTTGTACTCATTAAAATTAAAGCAATGTCAAATAGAAATTCGTAAGACAACATCGTTTCTACTCCCTCCTAATTTTTTCACATTGAGAAATTATACCCCCATATTCCAGTATTTACAATTGAAAAAGTTATGAAAAACGATTTCATTTTTGTAAAATTTTACAATTATTCAATATAATTTATTTTTTCATTTAATGGTTATAAGATTTATAAAATAATAAAAAATAGACCAAACATTAACTTTCAAAAGATAATTTAACAAATAATGATTTGACTTTCTAATCCTTATTTGTTAAATTATTCAATATTAAATTTTTGGGGGGAAGGTGGTCTAGTGAAACAAAAATTTATTTCAAAGACAATTATGTTTATTTTAAATTTGGTCTTTGTCATGTTTTTTCAAAATATTTTTGGAGTGACTAACAAGATGGTTGGAATTGTTGTTTTAATCATTGGATTAGCTATTACTGAAAAAGACTTAACACAAAACTTAGGCGTGTTAACTATTGAATTATTGATCATTAATTTATTGATGGGAATTTTAAGTTATTTAACCTTATTAAATCCTATTCTAGGATTAGTAATTAATTTCTTCTTTATTTTTTATGTGACTTACGGTACCGTAGCAGGAAATAAAAAGCCGTATCATTTTTCTTTTATTTTAGGTTATTTATTTTTAACCCTGAATTCTCCTCCAACATTAAGTGAATTACCTGGACGTCTAGTTGCATTAACTGGCGGGACGTTTATGATTGTTGGATTACAATGGGTATTTAATCGAAATACTTACACTAACATTTTAAATACACAATTAGATAGGGTACTAACCTGTTTGCATCAGCGAATGGAACGAATCATTGCAGGAGATAATCGTAGCTATCCAGAAGAGGCGATGTCGCTTCAAGATGGAGTCAGTCAATTTATGAAAGTAACATACGATAGACGAAGTTTTAAAGGGCCGTTAACGCCAGAAAGTATGTATCGCATAACTGAAATAATTGCATTTGAAAAAATGTATTATTTATTAGACGATGTAGCCCAAGATTATAAAGCAGGGCATATTGATAAAACAGTACTTAATGAACTTTATACCTTTATTAAAGACCTACAAGAAGGAGATTTATCAGATGCCAACAAATTAATTAGTAAGTGGGAAAAGGACGCAATGCCCGTTTCAATCATTAATTTTAAAAAAGCAGTTCAAGTGTTACAGGGTGCCAAAAAGCAAGAATATCCTCTTTATAAGCAGGGATTATTAAAACAATTTGTAAAGGGAATTGATAAAGAGTCATATGCTTATAAATTTTCACTTCGATTAGCTATTTTAGTTGGACTTTCGTTATTTATTGTTCAATTATTTAATCTGACTTATGGACGTTGGTTTTGTTTTACTATTCTTGCCCTTGTTCAGCCAGGATTCGAGGAGAGTCGTCAGAAAACAATTTATCGATTCCTTGGGACCTTTGTTGGTGTTATTTTATTTATTATTTTAATTAGCGTATT
This sequence comes from Turicibacter sp. TJ11, assembly GCF_021497505.1. Taxonomy (NCBI): domain Bacteria; kingdom Bacillati; phylum Bacillota; class Erysipelotrichia; order Erysipelotrichales; family Turicibacteraceae; genus Turicibacter; species Turicibacter sp. TJ11. The sequence continues at coordinate 2,204,952 of NZ_CP069349.1, forward strand.
TAAAAATGATTCCCAGCTAGCAATGATTGTTTTGGTTGCTTCTTATATTGGGACGTATATGAATCGTTATGATTTGAAGATGATTTTTATAACCGTTCAAGCTTTAGGGGCTGCTATTATTGGAACAACAGGATCTATTGTGATTGGAAATCGTGTTTTTTATCTTATCATTGGGGCTTTTGTGGCATATATCGGAAATAAATTCTTGTTTACTATTCGTGAACAGGAAGTTAGTCAACATTATTTGGACTTATATGAAAAAGATAAAAAGCATTTATTACTTGATCCAAAAGATTATCCTCATTCAATGATTGTTGAAGCTTATCATTTTCTACAAGTGGGACAAATAGAAAAAGAAAAATACCAAGAATGGTTAACGATTAGTTTTGATGCATTAGCTAAAGCTATTTAAAAAAAATCACCTCTTAATTTATTAGAGGTGATTTTTTTGTATGAAAGATAGGGAAGAAGTAAAAGTTATATAGAAACTGATCATTTTTTCACCTTTTTAGCATAAATTTTAATTGTCTGAATTTTTTAAAAGAGGTTCTATATGCCGTAACAGATATCTTTGATTCGTTAAAAACTAGATAAATAGTGTTCTACTAGTTTGTTAAAAAGATATTCTCTATGGCTACATCTGATAGATTAAAGTTTTGCTAAATGTTTTAGGAAGCGAAAATTAATTAGGCTTCTATAAAATGAGGAAATTTTAAGTAGTTGCGAAGGTCAGCCATTTGTAAGACAGTTTAGTGTTTTTGATGGATAAGATGACTGCGGTAAGATAGTGAAAATTGTTTCAGAAATCATCGAAAGTTCAGCAATAATTAACATTTTTTGATATAATGAGAGAGGAAATTTATCATTTAGGAGGGTTTCAACATGAGACGTGAATTAGCAATTGAGTTTTCTCGTGCCACTGAGGCAGCTGCTTTAGCAGGGTATAAATGGTTAGGACGCGGAGATAAGAACGCAGCAGATGGAGCTGCCGTACTTGCGATGCGTCACGTATTAAATGAGATTAATATTCGCGGTGAGATTGTCATTGGTGAAGGTGAAATCGATGAAGCGCCAATGTTATATATCGGAGAGCGTGTTGGAACTGGATTTGGTGATGATGTCGATATCGCAGTAGACCCAATTGAAGGAACACGTATGACAGCAATGGGACAAGCAAATGCGATGACAACGTTAGCCGTTGGAGAGAAAGGGTCATTCTTAAAAGCACCAGATATGTACATGGAAAAACTCATTGTTGGTCCAAAAGCAAAAGGTGTTATTGATTTAAATTTATCATTAGAAGAAAATATTCGTCGTGTAGCAGAGGCAGTAAACAAGCCATTATCAGCTTTGACAGTGATGACACTTGCTAAACCACGTCATGATGAGCAAATTAAACAAATGCAAGCTTTAGGTGTACGTGTGTTTGCGATTCCAGATGGAGATGTTGCTGCTTCAATCTTAACTTGTATGCCATTTAGTGAAGTTGATATGGTTTATGGAATTGGTGGAGCACCAGAAGGTGTTGTTTCAGCTGCTGTTATTCGTGCTTTAGATGGAGATATGCAAGGACGTTTAGTTTTACGTAAAGATGTTAAAGGTGAAACAGAAGAAAATATTCGTATGAGTAAAGATGAAGCACGTCGTTGCGATGAAATGGGTGTTAAACCAGGTCAAATTTTAAAATTAGAAGATATGGCAAAGAGCGATAACGTGATGTTCTCAGCAACAGGAATCACAAAAGGTGATTTATTAGAAGGAATTATTTGTGAAGATGGAATGGCAACAACAGAAACATTATTAATTCGTGGGAAATCTCGTACTGTTCGTCGTATTCAATCAGTTCACTATTTAGATCGTAAAGATGATCAAATTAAAGAGATTATTTTATAATTTTTAAAATGAAAGAGCCCCCACTGAAATGGGGGCTTATTTATTATCAGAGGTGTAAAGATGTATAGTGCAATAGTCTTAGCAGCGGGAATTGGAAGTCGTATGGGACTTGGATATAATAAAATGTTACATCAAATCAAAGGACAACCAGTTGTTGTTCATACGATAAAAAAGTTTTTAAATGATGTAACATGTGGACAAGTTGTTTTAGTTGTCAATGAATTAGAAATTGAAACGATGCAACAACTTTTAAGTGATGCCGGGGTAAAGAACCCTCGTATTGAAATCGTATCAGGTGGGTCAGAACGACAATATAGTGTCTATCATGGATTACAGGTTGTTCGTGAAGAAGTGGTGTTAGTTCATGATGGAGCACGTCCATTTGTGACACAACAAATGATTTCAGAATGCTTTGAATTAGCGAAAAAGGGTCATCCTTCAATTGTTGCTGTTCCAGTAAAAGATACGATGAAGCGTGTCGTAAATGGAGTAGTTGTTGAAACGCCAAATCGTGATGAGATGTACAGTGTTCAAACGCCTCAAGCCGCACCGACTGAGTTACTAAAAAAGGCTCATGAAGCTGCAAAAAAAACACATTTCTTAGGAACAGATGAAGCGAGTTTAATCGAAAAGTATACGGATATACCAGTTTGTGTCGTTAAAGGTGCTTATACAAATATTAAGTTAACGACACCAGAAGATTTAATACTCGCGAATCAGTTACTAGCATCTCGCTCATAAGCGTAAGTTTTTAAACAAATATGACGATATAAGTGATTAATCACTAGGAAGGAGAACAAACCATGATTCGAATTGGACATTCAACAGACATTCACCAATTAGTTGAAGGACGAAAATTAATTTTAGGTGGCGTAGAAATCGAGCATACGAAAGGACTTTTAGGACATAGTGATGCAGATGCCCTTTGCCATGCTGTAACAGAAGCCATCATCGGGGCTTTAGCTAAAGGAGATATTGGCACTCATTTTCCCGATACTGATCCAAAATATAAAGGTGCTGATTCGCGTGTTTTATTACGTGGAGCTAAAGCCATGATGGATGAAGCGGGATACACGTTAGGAAACTTAGATGCTACCGTTTACGCAGAGCGTCCTAAAATGCGTCCGCATATTGATGCGATGCGTGCAAATTTAGCACAAGACTTAAATGCCAATTTAGATCAGGTGAATATTAAAGCCACTCGTGGTGAAAAATTAGGATTCATTGGACGCGAAGAAGGAATTGCCGCAGAATGTGTCGTTTTATTAGTGAAAAAGCCTTGTTAAGGTACATTACTGATTAAGCTTATTGCGTTTTTTACGTAAGAGTCATCTTTTAACTGATAGATCAAAAGCTAAGGCATGCTCTTTAGCTTTTTTTCTTTGAAAATATTTAATATTTTGTTTCAATCGTATATAATATGAAAAGAATAAAAGTAGTATTTTTAATTAGGAGGCAAAATTATGACAGTTCGTGTTCGTTATGCACCAAGTCCAACAGGATTTTTACATATCGGAAATGCTAGAACAGCATTATACAATTATTTATTTGCTAAGCACCACGGTGGAGATTTTATTTTACGTATTGAGGATACTGACATTGAACGTAATGTAGAAGGTGGAGAAGAATCTCAGATGAACTACTTACGTTGGTTAGGAATTGAATGGGATGAATCATTCGATGTTGGTGGAGAGTATGGACCATATCGTCAATTAGAACGTTTAGAGATCTATCGTAAATATGTAGATGAATTAATTGAAAAGGGATTAGCTTATAAATGTTATTGTACAAGTGAGGAGCTTGAAGCAGAACGCGAAGCGATGTCAACTCATGGCCATGATAATATTCATTATTCTCGTCGTTGCTTAAATGCATCAAAAGAAGAGTTAGCAAAATTAGAAGAACGCGGAGAGTATGTGGTTCGTATTAAAGTTCCTGCTAATGAAGTTTATACATTCAACGATATTGTGCGTGGGGAAATTTCATTTAACTCTGAAGACTTTGGTGATTGGGTCATCATGAAAAGTAACGGAATTCCAACGTACAACTTTGCGGTTGTTATCGACGATTATTTAATGAAAATTACTCACGTTTTCCGTGGAGAAGAGCACATCACAAATACACCAAAACAAATGATGGTTTATCGTGCGTTTGGATGGGATGTTCCAACGTTTGCTCATATGACATTAATCGTTAACGAAAATGGTAAAAAATTATCAAAACGTGATAAAGATACGGTTCAATTCATTGAACAATATGCAAATATGGGATACTTACCTGAAGCGTTATTTAACTTCATTGCGTTACTTGGATGGTCTCCAGGAATCGAAGAAGAAATTTTATCTCATGAACAATTAATCGAATTATTTGACGAAAAACGTTTATCTAAATCACCTTCAACGTTTGATAAAGCTAAATTAGCTTACATCAATAACCGTTACATCAAAGCTTTAGAAGCAGAAGAATTATTAGAATTATGTATGCCTCACTTAGTTGAAGCGGGAATTTTAGAAGGGCGCACACATCAATGGGCAGTTGAATTAGTCTCATTATTCCATGATCGTTTATCATATGGTGCTGAAATCGTTGATTTATACGATGAGTTCTTCTCAGAAGAATTAACATTAGATGAAGAAGCACAAGCATTCATCGCTCAAGAAGGTGTTACTGAAACGTTAAAAGCATTTAAAGATCAATTAGAAGCATTAGAAGAGTTTAGTGCAGAAGGAATTCAAGCAGCAGTTAAAGCGGCAGGGAAAGCAAGTGGAGCTAAAGGGAAAATGTTATTCATGCCTTGTCGTATTGCAACAACAGGACAAATGCATGGTCCAGATTTACCAAAGGCCTTATCTTTATTAGGAAAAGAGACAGTTGTTTCTCGTATTGAAAAATTCATTTAATAATAAAAACCTCAGAGTTAATTCTGAGGTTTTTTTGATTTTAAGGAAATAAGTAAACAGGTGAAATAAATAACCGTGAGGATGAAGTAAATAATCCAAACGAGTGTATAAGATAAATAATCAGCAATAAATCCTGAAATAACTGGACCTAAAGCACTGCCCAACGTAAAAATCATACTAATGAATCCTAAATGCATCGCATAATGTTCTTTTCCGAATAAAGCACTTGTTCCATATGCCGGAAGCAGTGAAGGTAAGCAAAGACACAAACCAAATAAGGTGGCAAATATAAATAATAAAGGTGGGTAAGCGCCATAGATTAAACAAATATAACTAATTAAAGCCATCAAAATAAAAATGCTAATCGAAGTTTTTAAGCTTAATTTATCAAAAATATAACCACCAACTAAACTTCCTAACAAAGCAAAGATCGCTTGGGTTGAACCGACGTTAGCATTAAATGTTAAAGAATGACCGAGAGTCGTTAAGTAAGGTTGAATGTGCATTTTTGTTCCTGAAATACTCATTCCAAGTAAAAATAAACCTGCTGCAAATAAAATTAATTGCAAGCTCCAATGAATATCGTGATATGAAATTTTATCTTTCTTTTGAGTTTTAATGGTTGCATCCGGTGGCATTCTCATAATGAACATAGTAAGTGGAAGACAGACAACTAAGATGATGATTCCTAATATCGCATAGGTCGTTTGATAACTAAATTTAACTAACATTCTAGAAACGACTTGCATCCAAATAAATGATCCTGTTCCAGACCCAGCCATCGCTATTCCTAATGCTGTTCCCTTTTTATCTTCAAACCAATGTGTCAGTGCGGTTGAGATTGGAATCGTTGTTAGACATGTCATTCCAATCCCGACAATAGCAGCAATTAAATAAAACATCCAAATTTTTGTTGCTAATGCGTAACAAAAAAATCCACCTCCAGCTAAAATGGCACCTAAAGACATGATGAGCCCTAAAGGAAACTTGGCGATTAATTGACCGATAATTGGAGACATAAGAGCGGTCGTAATGGCTCCGATGGTGAAAATAAGAGAGAACGATGAAATGGATACACCTAATTTTTGAGTAACAGGATTCAAAAATAAAGAGGTGATGTTATTTACAATACTAAATGACACTGACATAATAATAAAACTTGCCGCTAAAACAAGCCACTTACGGAGTTTGAAATTCTTTAACATAGATGAACCTCCCAATTCAGTTTCCTGATTAGGATTAGGTTATTGACATCAGATTATGTAAGCTAATCGTTAAGATGAATAGACATAAATCGTCATTTATTTTTTAAAATTGAGTTGTTAGGTATAAAAGATTAGAACAATAAGTTTTAAGAACCCTATATCTATGTTTGATGAGCATGTATCCTATTTAAACACTAATAAGTAAATAAAATAATAGACTAAAAAAGTTATCCACAAAAACAAAAAAGGAATCCTTTAAAGAATTCCTTTTTTGTTAAATCACTCGCTTTGAGTTGATATCTGTAATTTTAAACTTTAAAGACTATTCATTTCATTGATAAAGTTTATGCTTTAACGGCAATTGCTTCAATTTCAACTTTAGCATCACGTGGTAATCGTACAACTTGAACACAGGCACGAGCTGGCTTATGTTCATTGAAGTATTGTCCATAAACTTCATTAACTTTAGCGAAATCGTTCATATCAGCTAAGAAAATACCGCATTTCACGACATGATTTAAAGAATATCCCGCTTCTGTTAAGATCGCTTGAATATTTTTTAAACATTGATGCGTTTGAGCCTCAATCTCATCTGATACAAATTCCATTGTGACCGGATCTAGTGGGATTTGCCCTGAGATATATAAAGTATTGTTGGCTTCAATGGCTTGTGAATAAGGCCCAATCGCTTGTGGAGCATCTTTTGTTGAAATAATGTTCATTTAAATTCCTCCTCAGACATAAGTTTTTATATTGTAGTTCTAAAAAAGTTAAGCGTGACTTTAACGATTCTTTCTTTTTAAGACAGAAGTCATGAGATCATCAGACTAATGAATAATGATAAGAAAGATGTTGATTTTAAGATTTAACTAGATGATTTTCTTTAACGCTTCATCATCAAGATTATAACATATCCATATAATGGTTTTAATAGTTATCCCTCAATATATTATGTGATAGAATAAAAAAGAATAAATGGTGGAAATTAAAGGATGAAACAATAATTAACGATTAGCGGAGGGAATTAAATTGGAAACTGTCACATTTCAAATGATTTTAGAGGCAGCAAAACATTTAAAAGGTGTCATTAAAGAAACTGATTTTTGTTATTCAGAAACATTGAGTGAGTTAACAGAAGGAGACGTTTATTTAAAACTTGAAAATCTTCAGCAATCAGGATCATTTAAAATTCGAGGCGCGTACAATAAAATGATTCATTTATCTGATGAAGAGAAAAATGGTGGAGTTGTAGCGTCAAGTGCAGGGAATCATGCACAAGGTGTTGCCATTAGTGCGAGTAAACTAGGTATTAAATCAACGATTGTCATGCCTAAAAGTGCGCCTTTTGCGAAGATTTATGCCACTCGTAAATATGGAGGCGAAGTCGTCTTACATGGTGAGGTTTATGATGAGGCGTATCAAAAAGCGATTGAAATCCAAAAAGCAACTGGAGCGACATTTGTTCATCCATTTAATGATCCATATGTGATTGCAGGTCAGGGAACAATCGGTGTGGAAATCATGGCAGAACAACCCGATTTAGATGTGATTCTTGTTCCAATTGGTGGGGGTGGAATCGCAGCTGGAGTCGCTCTAGCTGCTAAAACGATTAATCCAAATGTCAAAGTAATCGGGGTTCAAACTAAAAATGCACCGTCTATGTATGAATCATTAAGATGTGGACATGTTGAAGTTATGCCAGTAAACAAAACGATTGCTGATGGAATTGCGGTTGGAGAGCCAGGAGAGTTAACTTTTTCTATCATTAAAGACTACGTTGATGAAATTATCACAGTTTCAGAAACTGAAATTTCACAAGCCGTTTTACTATTACTAGAAAATTGTAATCTAGTTTGCGAAGGAGCAGGAGCTGTATCAGTTGCCGCAATGATGTCTAAAAAGCTAGACTTAAAAGATAAAAAGGTAGGCGCTATTCTTTCAGGTGGAAACATAGATATTAATATGATTGAAAGTATTATTAATCATGCTATGATCACAACAGGTCGGCGAACTGAAATTAAAGTGATGGTGAATCATAAACCAGGAGAATTGAGTGCTTTTTTAGAAACAATCGCCAAAGAACTTGGAAATATTTTAATTATTCATCAAAGTCGATCGCGTGAAGGATTATCTATGTATCACCTAGAGGTAACTGTTGTAGTTGAGACATTAGATGCTCATCATAAACAACGCCTAATCAAAAAACTTATTGAAAGTGGTTATGAGATTGAGTATACAAACTAGCCATTTTGATTGAAATATATTAAAATGAAGATAACTATTATTTAAAAAGTAGCTTGTGTTAAGATGCTAGAACTTAGTGACTACTCGCGTAAATAAAGGAGTTCGTTAGTGAAAGCTTTAACGTCTGATAGTCACTGCAACATAGAGAGATAGGAGTTGGACTCACAATGTTAATTTATAATACGTATACACGTGAGAAAGAAGAATTTAAACCAATTGAAGAGAATAAAGTGAAGATGTATATTTGTGGACCAACGGTGTATAACTACATTCATATTGGTAATGCACGTCCTGTATTATTTTTCGATTTAGTTCATCGTTATTTTAAGTATTTAGGGTATGAAGTGGAATTTGTATCAAATGTAACAGATGTTGATGATAAAATTATTAATCGTGCCATTGAAGAAGAAGTCACAGAGGCTGAAATTGCTAATAAATATTTAAATTATTTTTTAGAGTGTAATCAATTATTAAATGCTTTACCATTTACATCGATGCCAAAGGTTACTGAAAACATGGATAACATGATTCAATTTATTAATGAATTAGTGGAGCATGGATTTGCTTATGCTGTGGATGGAGATGTTTATTTCCGTATTGATAAAGTTCGCGAGTATGGTCAGTTATCAGGTAAAAAGATTGAAGAGTTAGAAGTTGGAGCTCGAATTGCTGAAGACTCTAAAAAAGAAAATCCATTGGACTTCGTTTTATGGAAAAAAACTGATAAAGGGATTACATGGGATTCACCTTGGGGTGCGGGACGCCCAGGTTGGCATACGGAATGTGTGGTCATGATTAATAAAGAATTTAACGGTAAGATTGATATTCATGGTGGTGGAACGGATCTTCAATTTCCTCATCACGAAAATGAAATTGCTCAATCTCTTTGCTTAAATAACCATCGCTTAGCTAATTACTGGATGCATGTTGGACGCTTAGGATTAAACAATGAAAAAATGAGTAAGTCATTAGGGAATGTCATCAACGTTAAAGAGTTAATCGAAACCATTGATCCAAATGCTTTTCGTTTGTTTATGTTATCAGTTCATTATCGTCAACCGATTAACTATACAGATGAAACCATTCAATTAGCCGTGAAAGAATGGCAAAAAATCAAGTCAACCTTTGATCAATTACACTTAAAACTTGACTTAGCTGAGGCTTTAGATATTGCAGGTGAAGAAGTTTTAGAAATTGAAGCTTTAATGAAACAATTCACCGAAGCACTTGATGATGACTTTAATACATCTAATGCGATTACAAGTTTATATGGCGTTATTAAAGAGATTAATAAGATGACACGTGCTAAAGCAAGTGATGCTGCATGTAAATATGCCTTAATGACATTACAAAACATGGCTTATATTTTTGGATTTGATTTAAATAAGAAACGTTTAACTGCTGAAGAACGTGAACTAATGAAAGCTTGGGAAGAAGCGCGTAAAGCAAAAGACTTTGCTAAAGCTGATGAACTAAGAGCACAATTACAGGCTTTAAATGTTTTATAAAATAAGATATGATAATAAAGATTCCATCTAAGCGATGGGGTCTTTTTTATTGAATTTAAGAAAAAAGCAACATTTTAAAGAACTTTTCAGTGGTAGAAGATTGAAGATTTTCGTAAAAACAGCTCGAATCTGCGAAAGTGACAGTTTAAAGGAGCTTTTTCGTTAAATAAGAATGATTTAGTGTATAATAATGACGATATTAGAAAAGGCGTGTGAGAAGATGGAAGTCAGTCAAATGAATAGTACGATGTTAGCCTTTGTGGGTGACTCTTATTATGATTTAAAAGTTCGTGAGATGCTTTGTAGACGTGGAATTAATAAACCGCATCGTTTACATCAGTTAGCAGTGAAATATGTTTCTGCTCATGCACAGGCCACGACGTTAGCTTATTTAATTCAAGAGAATCTCCTAAACGAGAAAGAATTAGAAGTTGTAAAAAAGGGACGTAATACTAAAAGTCGCTCTGTCCCTAAAAATACGGATGTATTAACTTATACCCATTCAACCGCTTTTGAAGCGTTAATTGGTTATCTATACTTAACAGAACAAAACGAAAGACTCGATCAAATCGTGTCTTATAGTATCGAATTTAAAGATGGGGTGACAAACTAATGGCGAAAGTAGTCAAAGGTGCTAAAAAAGAGAAAGCTTTAAAACAAAATCAAAGACAAGCACCTAAAAAAGAAAGAAGAGACACTTCTAAAAAAGATAGTACGCGCGAAGTCATTTATGGAAAAAACACTGTAAATGAAGTGTTGCAATCTAAACGTAAAGTATTTGAGGTAATCATCACAGATACGGTTGCTCAACACGAGTTAGGACTAATGAAGTTAGTTGAAAAACAAAACATTTCTTGCAAGGTGTTACCAAAGCAGAAGTTTGAGCAAATGGTTAAAGACAAGTATGATGTTAAAGGAAATCATCAAGGTGTCTTAGCGATTGTTGAACCTTATGCTTATATGCCTTTAAATGAGTTAATTAAAAAGGCTACACAAAAAGAGGAGCCAGCATTCATTCTAATTTTAGATGGCTTAGAAGATCCACACAATTTGGGTGCTATTTTACGTACAGCAGATGCATCCGGAGTCGATGGAATTATTATTCGAAAAGATCGCTCAGTTGGATTAACAAGCACCGTCGCTAAATTATCAACAGGTGCGATTGAACATGTTCCTGTTGCGTGTGTGGCTAACTTAACAGTTGCAATTAATCAATTAAAAGAAGCGGGACTTTGGATTGCCGGAACAGATGCGAGTGAAGCACAAGATTATCGAACATTAGATGCGACACTTCCTTTAGGATTAGTTATCGGTAGTGAAGGAAAGGGAATGAGTCGCTTAGTGAGAGAAGCGTGTGACTTTAAAGTGTTTCTTCCAATGCGAGGGCACGTGACTTCATTAAATGCATCAGTGGCAGCAGCGTTATTAATGTATGAGATTTATAACAAACGAAATCCTATTAAATAGTTGATTGGAGGAACATAGTGAAGGTTGAATATAATGATTATGAGTTGGTATATTTAGTTCGTGAACAAAATGAAGCAGCTTTAGATATCCTCATCCAGAAATATTCACCGCTAATTGGAAAAATTGCCTCTTCATATTATGGTGTTGGCGTTGATTACGAGGACTTTTTTCAAGAAGGGCGGATGGCATTTATCAAATCAATTGATACATTTGATGAAACATCAGCAGCTAGTTTTTATTCTTATTCAATGACCTGCGTTAGAAATGCGATTACGACTGCTTATCGTAAAGCGAAAAGAAGTGCAGGTCTTGATCAGTTAACCGATTATAGTGAACCTGGACTTAGCTTTGCCTGTGAAACTCCCGTTTATTACTATCTTGATCGCGTTCATAATACATTAAATGAACGTTTAATTCTCGAATCCGCCTTAAAAGAAGAGGGGATTTTATCCGAATTTGAAAAAATATGTTTGAAATACTATCTCTTAGATAATAATTATATTGAGATTGCAGCGATTTTAGGAATTCCCCCTAAAAAAGTAGACAATGCCTTGAGTCGTTGTAAAAACAAATTAAAGAATCTAAATAAAATAAACTCATCTTCTTTGCAAAGTTGTTAGCTTTATTGACAATGAAGGCTCTTTTTGATACAGTAGATGAAGTTAATAGATAAAAAATTGTGAGGTCAAATAATGCGCACAAAAGTAATTTTAGCTTGCGACGAGTGTTTAAGTCGTAACTATTCAACGGTTAAAAATAAACAAACACACAGCGAGCGCCTTGTAGTGAAAAAATTCTGCAAGCGTTGTGGAAAACATACAATGCATAAGGAAACGAAGTAAAATCTTTAGGGGGTTTTGTGATGAGTCAAGTAAAAGGTTTTTTTAAAGGTGTGTCTGCTGAATTAAAGAAGATTACTTGGCCAACAGATAAAGAAATGAAAAGTTATACAGCACAAGTTTTAATTTTTGTTGCTTTATTAACAATCTTCTTCTTTGCTGTTGACCTAGTGATTTCCCAAGTAATAAATTTACTAGGGTAGGAGGTCATGATAGTGGAAAAACGTTGGTATGTTGTTCAAACGTATGCTGGTTATGAAAATAAAGTAATGACTAACTTATTAAAACGTATTGAAACAATGAATATGCAAGAAAAAATCTTCCGAGTATTAATTCCGGAAGAAAAAGAAGTAAAAATTAAAGACGGTGTACGTAAAGAGAAAGTAAAGAAAACTTTCCCTGGTTATGTCTTAGTTGAAATGATTGATACAGATGATTCTTGGTACATGGTACGTAACACACCAGGTGTAACAGGATTCTTAGGATCAAGTGGTAAAGGGACACGTCCAGTTCCACTTCCAACTGAAGAAATTATGCCAATCCTTAAAAAGATGGGAATTACAAGTGTAGAAGTTTCATTAGATATTGAAGTTGGACAACAAGTATTAGTTGCTGCTGGTCCATTCTCAGGACAAGTTGGAAAAATCGAATCAATTGACAAAGAACATGGTAAAGTTAGTGTGTTAGTGGATTTATTTGGACGTGAAACGCCAGTAGAATTAGATTTTTCTCAAATTTGTGAAGTCGAATAAAAAAAAATCTTGCCTAATATAAAAAAAGGTGATAAACTATCGTAGTTGATATGTGAGGCATATCAAGTGGGAGGGTGAAACACCCAAATAACCACATCACGGACTTAGAGGAGGTGTGTCGCGTGGCAAAAGCAGTAAAAAGTATTGTTAAATTACAAATTCCTGCAGGAAAAGCAAATCCAGCTCCACCAGTAGGTCCAGCATTAGGACAAGCAGGTGCGAACATTCAAGGATTCTGTCAAGAATTCAATGAACGTACACGTGAACAAATGGGAAGTATCATTCCTGTAATCATCACAGTTTACGAAGATCGTTCATTCACATTCGTAACAAAAACTCCACCAGCATCAGACTTATTAAAGAAAGCTGCTGGATTACAAAAAGGATCTTCTTTACCTCATAAGGAAAAAGTTGCTACTTTAACTAAAGATCAAATTCGTGCAATCGCTGAGCAAAAAATGCCAGACTTAAACGCGAATACAGTAGAAGCTGCAATGCGTATTATTGAAGGTTCTGCAAGACAAATGGGAATCGTTGTAGAAGACTAATCTACCGTTTTAGGTTGTAGATTACAACCTAGATCTGTGGGAGGAGATTCCGTTAACCACAATTTAGGAGGTATTTAAAATGGCTAAAAAAGGTAAAAAATTCATCGAAGCCAAAAAATTAGTTGACTCTACTACTTTATACTCTGTAGAAGAAGCTGTTGAATTAGTTAAGAAAACTAATGTTGCAAAATTTGATGCAACTGTAGATGTAGCTTTCCGTTTAGGAGTTGACCCACGTAAAGCGGATCAACAAATTCGTGGAGCTATGGTATTACCACACGGAACTGGTAAAGTTCGCTCAGTATTAGTATTCGCTAAAGGTGAAAAAGCTAAAGAAGCTGAAGCAGCTGGAGCAGATTTCGTAGGAGATAGCGATATGATCAACAAAATCCAACAAGGTTGGATGGAGTTCGACGTAGTTGTAGCTACTCCAGATATGATGGCTGAAGTTGGTAAATTAGGACGCGTTTTAGGACCACGTGGATTAATGCCAAACCCTAAAACTGGTACTGTAACAATGGATGTTACTAAAGCTATTAACGAAATCAAAGCTGGTAAAGTTGAATACCGCGTTGATAAAGCTGGTAACGTACATGTTCCAATCGGAAAAGTATCTTTCGAAGACCAAAAATTAGTTGAAAACTTCAAAGCTATCTATGATACTATCTTAAAAGCTAAACCATCTGCAGCTAAAGGAACATATGTGAAAAATATCGCTGTTTCTTCAACTATGGGACCTGGTATCAAAGTTGCATCTGAATCATTAGAAAAATAATTTTCTTATTGATAATTAAATAGAATTACCGTAGACAGTAGGGGCCTTTGGCTTAATGATCCTACCGAGGTTTTGGATATATATATTATTTATTTTCATGCCTTAGTTACACCCTTCTGTCCGCATTACACTTAGTAAGCGGCAAAAGGGTTTTTCTACGGACTTAGAACGAACATAGGAGGTGTGAATAATGAGCGCTACTGCAATCGAAATGAAATCTCAATTAGTTGCTGAGTACACAGCACAATTCAAAGAATCAGCTTCTTTAGTAGTTGTTGATTACCGTGGATTAACTGTTGCTGAAGTGACTGAATTACGTCAACAATTACGTGCTGAAGGTGTTGAATTTAAAGTATTAAAAAACAACATCTCTCGTCGTGCCGTAACCGCTGCTGGATTCGAAGGTTTATCTGAAGCTTTCGTTGGTCCAACTGCTGTTGCATACTCTAAAGAAGACGTTGTGGCACCTGCACGCGTATTATACAACTTCGCTAAAGAACACGATGCTTTAGAATTAAAAGCTGGTTTAATCGAAGGATCTGTTGCTTCATTAGAGCAAGTTATGGAATTAGCTAAGTTACCAAACCGCGAAGGTTTATTATCTATGTTACTTTCTGTATTACAAGCTCCAATGCGCAATATGGCATGTGTTGTTAAAGCTGTTTCTGAACAAAAAGAAGCTGGTGTTGAAGCACCTGTAGCTGAGGCTGCTGCTGAAACAACTGAAGTGGCTGAAGAAGCTACTGCTGAGTAATTTTTAAAACATAACAATTAACCTAAAGGGAAAAACCCACTTTGAAGGAGGAAAATAAAATGGCAAAATTAACTGCTGCTGAAATGATCGAAGCGATCAAAGAAATGTCAGTTTTAGAATTAAACGAATTAGTTAAAGCTATCGAAGAAGAATTTGGTGTAACTGCTGCTGCTCCTGTAGCTGTTGTTGGTGGAGCTGAAGCTGCTGCTGGACCATCTGAAGTAGATGTTATCTTAACAAACGCTGGAGCTAAAAAAATCGGTGTTATCAAAGTAGTTCGTGAAATCACTGGATTAGGATTAAAAGAAGCTAAAGAATTAGTAGACGGAACTCCTGCTCCAATCAAAGAAAAAGTTTCTCCAGAAGAAGCTGAAGAATTAAAAGCTAAATTAGAAGAAGCTGGAGCTACTGTAGAAGTTAAATAATTAACTTTATCATAAGTTTCGCTTAAATATATAAAAAACCTGAGTGTGTTTATCGCTCAGGTTTTTATTTCATAAACAAATAATGTAATAAATTCATTTAACATGGCAATAATAGAGCATGTAAAAATGTTCATATTCTCTAATTTTTAGGTAAAATCAAAAGGGGTTGTGATCATGCATTATTATACTAACAATGTTGATGCTCGTTCGGATGAAAAAGACTTTGCTTACACACTTAGAGGGCATAAACTCAAATTCACAACAGATATTGGAGTCTTTTCAAAGAAGGATGTCGACTTTGGTTCAAGACTTTTAGTAGAAAGCTTTACTGCTCCAGAAGTAGATGGAGATATTTTAGATGTTGGTTGTGGTTACGGACCTATCGGCTTGAGTTTAGCTAAAAGTTATGTAAATCGAAATGTTCATATGGTAGATGTCAATCAACGAGCGTTGGAGCTGTCTAAAAAAAATGCGCAAGATAACGGGATTTCAAACGTGAAATTATATGAAAGTTTTTGTTATCAAGAAGTAAAAGGTGAATTCGCTGCTATTTTATCTAATCCACCTATTCGCGCAGGAAAAAAAGTCGTTCACGCTATTATTGAAGAAGCTAAAGAATATTTGGTTGAGAATGGTGAACTTTGGATTGTAATACAGAAGAAGCAAGGTGCTCCGTCAGCTAAAACGAAGATGGAAGAAATTTACGGAAATTGTGAGGTAGTGGAAAAAGATAAAGGATATTTTATTTTAAAGTCTATCAAACGTTGACACTATTGAAAAAATTTGATATTATTATAAAATGCCTAATACTGCTTGTATTTTACATGTGCTAAGTCAAATACATTAGGTGTTGAATAAAAAAAACAACAAAAGTTTACATAAACATACAAAGAGGTGAAACGCGTGGCAGGGAAAATTGTTCAATATGGTAAAAAGAGACAACGTCGTAACTACTCAAGAATTGATGTTGCACTCGAACTCCCTAACTTAATTGAAATTCAAACTGCTTCTTATCAGTGGTTCCTTGATGAAGGTATTCGTGAAATGTTTAAAGACATTTCTCCAATTGAAGACAATAATGGTAATTTAGCGCTTGAATTCGTTGGGTATAGCTTAGGAGAACCAAAATATTCTGTTTTAGAAGCTAAAGAACGCGATGCTAACTATGCTGCCCCTTTACGTGTTAAAGTTCGTCTACACATTAAAGACGAAGAAACACACGCAATTAAGGAAGTGAAGGAAAGCGAAGTATACATGGGGGATTTCCCTTTAATGACCCCAACAGGAACGTTCGTTATTAACGGTTCT
Source organism: Turicibacter sp. TJ11 (assembly GCF_021497505.1). Taxonomy (NCBI): domain Bacteria; kingdom Bacillati; phylum Bacillota; class Erysipelotrichia; order Erysipelotrichales; family Turicibacteraceae; genus Turicibacter; species Turicibacter sp. TJ11. The sequence goes on from NZ_CP069349.1 coordinate 2,221,570, forward strand.
GAACGTGTAATCGTATCACAATTAGTCCGTTCATCAGGTGTTTATTACAATAAAGAAACTGATAAAAAGAGCGGTAAAGAAAAATATGCTGCACAAGTTATCCCTAACCGTGGTGCGTGGTTAGAATATGAACTTGATGCAAAAGACATTGTTTATGTTCGTGTCGATAGAACACGTAAAATTCCAATTACAGTTTTATTACGTGCATTAGGACTTTCAACAAAAGAACAAATCATCGAGATGTTTGGTGAAAATCAATATATCTTAAATACATTAGAAAAAGACCAAACAGTTAATTCTGATGAAGCTTTAATGGAAATCTTCCAAAAACTTCGTCAAGGTGAACATGCAACGATCGATGGTGCGCGAACTTTATTCGTTTCTCGTTTCTTTGATCCTAAACGATACGACTTAGCTCATGTTGGACGTTATAAATTTAACAAAAAATTAAGTGCACAAGAGCGCTTATTAAATCAAAAATTAGCTAGCGACATCTTTGATTCAGAGACAGGTGAAGTGCTTGTTGAAGAAGGTACTGTTATTACACGTCGTATTTTCGAAGAGGTTTTAGCAGATAAAATTGATCGTTTAAATATTAAAAAAGTCGAATTAGTAAATCCTTTAGAGGAAACTGAAACTTATGTTCAAGAATTCGAAGTTTATTCACCAAGAGTAAACGAAGGAGATCAAGTTGTAAAAATTATCGGTAATGTAGAAGATGAATGTAAATACATTACAACTTCAGATATTTTTGCATCTGTAAGTTACTTCTTTAACTTATTAGATTCAGTTGGTTACTTAGATGATATTGATCATTTAGGAAATCGTCGTTTACGCCTAGTAGGTGAGTTATTACAAAATCAGTTCCGTATCGGATTATCTCGTATGGAACGTGTTGTTAAAGAGAGAATGTCAATTCAAGAAAGCGAAGGAATCACTCCATCAAGCTTAATTAACATTCGTCCTGTAACAGCAGCTATTAAAGAGTTCTTTGGTAGTTCACAGTTATCACAGTTCATGGATCAAACAAACCCATTATCAGAGTTAACGCATAAACGTCGTTTATCTGCGTTAGGGCCAGGTGGTTTAACACGTGAACGAGCTGGAATGGAAGTACGTGACGTTCACTACTCTCATTACGGACGTATGTGTCCTATCGAAACACCAGAGGGACCAAACATCGGGTTAATTAACTCTTTATCATCATATGCAAAAGTCAATGAATTTGGATTTATTGAAACACCATATCGCCGTGTTGTTCCAATTGTAGATGAAGCAACTGGCGAAACAAAAATGCAAGTAACTGGAGAAATCCGTTATTTAACAGCTGATGAAGAAGATCGTTATGTTGTTGCACAAGCTGGTTTAGATTTAGATGCAAATGATTGCCTACCTGAAAAAGTAATCGTTCGTCATCGCGGTGAAAACTTAATCGTTCCTGCTGAACGTGTTGATTTCGTAGACGTATCTCCAAAACAGATCGTATCTGTTGCGACAGCATGTATTCCATTCTTAGAGCACGATGATGCCAACCGTGCGTTAATGGGTGCCAACATGCAACGTCAGGCAATTCCTTTATTAATTCCTGAAGCACCATTTGTTGGGACAGGTATGGAATATGTAGCAGCAAAAGACTCTGGACAAGCAGTTGTTGCTCAAAACAGCGGAACAGTAGAATACGTTGACTCAAAACAAATCCGTATTCGTCGTGAAGCTGATGGTGGATTAGATCGTTATCCATTAATTAAATTTGTTCGTTCGAACTCAAGTACTGTATTAAATCAACGTCCAATTGTACGCTTAGGTGACTACATTAATGCTGGTGAAGTATTAGCAGATAGTTCATCAATGGAAAGTGGAGAATTAGCATTAGGACGTAACGTAGTTGTAGCATTCATGACATGGAATGGATATAACTATGAGGATGCCATCATCATGAGTGAACGCTTAGTAAAAGATGATGTGTATACATCAATTCACATTGAAGAATATGAATTAGAAGCTCGTGATACTAAGTTAGGACCAGAAGAAATCACACGTGATATTCCAGGTGTTGGTGAAGAAGCACTTAAAAACTTAGACGATCGTGGAATTATTCGTATCGGTGCGGAAGTTAAAGAAGATGATATCTTAGTAGGTAAAGTAACTGCTAAAGGTCAAACAGAATTAACAGCAGAAGAACGTTTATTACACGCTATCTTTGGTGAAAAAGCACGTGAAGTTCGTGATACATCATTACGTGTACCACATGGTGGAGACGGAATTGTACACGATGTTAAATATTTCTCTCGTCGCAATGGTGATGATTTATCACCAGGTGTCAACGAAGTAATTCGTATTTACATTGTTCAAAAACGTAAAATCTCTGAGGGAGATAAAATGGCCGGACGCCATGGAAACAAAGGGGTTATCTCTAAAATCTTACCTCAAGAAGATATGCCATATATGCCAGATGGAACACCAGTGGACATCATGTTAAACCCATTAGGGGTACCATCACGTATGAACATTGGTCAGATTCTAGAAATTCACTTAGGAATGGCCGCTAAAAAATTAGGAATTCACGTAGCAACACCGGTGTTCGATGGTGTTAAAACTGAAGACTTAGAAGCAATTATTGCAGAAGCTGGTATGGATCCAGATGCAAAAACTGTATTATACGATGGACGTACAGGTGAAAAATTCGATAATAGAATTTCAGTTGGAGTCATGTACATGATCAAACTTGCTCACATGGTTGATGACAAGTTACATGCTCGTTCAATTGGACCTTACTCATTAGTAACTCAACAACCACTTGGAGGTAAAGCTCAATTTGGTGGACAACGTTTCGGAGAGATGGAGGTATGGGCACTTGAAGCATATGGTGCGGCATACACATTACAAGAAATCTTAACCGTGAAATCAGATGATATTACAGGACGTGTTAAAACATATGAAGCTATCGTACGTGGAGAGAATGTTCCTGAACCAGGTATCCCTGAGTCATTCCGAGTATTAGTCAAAGAGTTACAATCATTAGGTATGGACGTTAAAATCTTATCTGATGAAAAAGATGAAATTGAAATTCGCGATCTTGAGAATGTAAAAACTCATCAAATCGTTGTTCCAGAAACTGTTGAAGAATAATTAGACGCAAGGAGGGAATCGCCTTGGTAGATGTTAATAAGTTTAAGTATATGAAGATTGGATTAGCATCTTCAGATACAATCCGTAAATGGTCTTATGGTGAAGTAAAAAAATCTGAGACAATTAACTATCGTACATTAAAACCTGAAAAAGATGGATTATTCTGTGAGCGTATCTTCGGTCCTCAAAAAGACTGCGAGTGTGCTTGTGGTAAATATAAACGTATACGCCACGAAGGAATCGTTTGTGATCGTTGTGGTGTAGAAGTAACAGTAGCAAAAGTTCGTCGTGAACGTATGGGGCACATCGAACTTGCTGCACCTGTTGCACATATCTGGTATGTAAAAGGTATTCCAAGTCGTATGGGGCTATTATTAAATATGTCCCCACGCGAACTTGAAGAAGTTATTTACTTTGTAAACTATGTTGTTATTGATCCAGGTAAAACTGATTTAATTAAACAAAAAGTATTAACAGAAAAAGAATATCGTGAAGCATATGAAAAATGGGGGAACACATTCCAAGTAGGGATGGGTGCCGAAGCCATTAAGAGTTTATTAGAATCATTAGATTTAGATCAATTAGCGAAAGAATTACGCTCAGAATTAAAAGTTGCACAAGGTCAAAAACGTGGTAAAGTTATTAAACGTTTAGAAGTAGTAGAATCATTCCGTAACTCAGGAAACCGTCCTGATTGGATGATTTTAGACGTATTACCGGTTATTCCACCTGAATTACGTCCAATGGTTCAATTAGACGGTGGACGCTTTGCAACATCTGACTTAAATGACTTATATCGTCGTGTTATTAACCGTAATAACCGTTTAATTCGCTACTTAGAAATCGGAGCACCTAATATCATCATTAACAATGAAAAGCGTATGATTCAAGAAGCAGTTGATGCTTTAATTGATAACGGTCGTCGTGGACGTCCAGTAACTGGACCAGGAAACCGTCCATTAAAATCACTTTCTCATATGTTAAAAGGTAAACAAGGTCGTTTCCGTCAAAACTTATTAGGTAAACGTGTTGACTACTCTGGACGTTCGGTAATCGTAGTAGGACCAGACTTAAAGATGTATCAATGTGGATTACCAAAAGAAATGGCACTTGAGTTATTCAAGCCGTTTGTTATGAAAGAGTTAGTAGAACGTGATTTAGCTCAAAATATTAAGAGTGCTAAAAAAATGATTGAACGTATGGATGATGCATTATGGGATGTTGTTGAAGACGTCATTCGTGAGCATCCGGTCTTATTAAACCGTGCCCCTACGTTACACCGTTTAGGAATTCAAGCTTTCGAACCTAAAATCGTAGAAGGACGTGCTATCCGTCTTCACCCACTTGTAACGACAGCATTTAATGCCGACTTTGACGGTGACCAGATGGCGGTTCACGTACCATTATCACAAGAAGCACAAGCAGAAGCACGTTTATTAATGTTAGCTGCAAATAACATCTTAAACCCGAAAGACGGTAAACCAGTTGTTACTCCATCTCAGGATATGGTATTAGGTAACTACTACTTAACAATGGAAGAAGCCGGGGCAAAAGGTGAAGGTAACATTTATAAAGATACAAATGAGTTAATGATGGCGTATGCAAATGGATATGTTACGTTACACTCTCGTATTGCTATTGATGCAAATGCATTAAATAATATGACATTCACTGAAGAACAAAATAATAAATACATTATTACAACTTTAGGGAAAGTTATTTTCAATGCGATCTTACCTAAAACATTCCCTTATTTAAATGAACCAACGATGGTAAACTTACAAGGTGCAACACCTGCTAAGTATTTCGTTGAAAAAGGAACAAATATTAAAGAATATTTATCGGATGTAAAGATTGTTTCTCCATTTAAGAAAAAATTCTTAGGAGATATCATCTCTGAAGTATTCCGTATTTATAAAACAACTGAAACATCACGTATGTTAGACCGATTAAAAGATTTAGGATTTAAGTATTCAACTGTTGCTGGTATCTCGGTAGGGGTTGCTGACGTAGTCGTATCTTCTAAGAAAAAAGAGTTATTAAAAGAAGGTGACGATAAAGTCGCTCAAATTCAAGAATTCTATAATCGTGGATTATTAACAGACGATGAGCGTTATCGTTTAGTTATCGATGTTTGGGCAAAAGTAAAAGATGAAATTCAACATGTCTTAATGAATGAGTTACCAGCAGATAACCACATTTACATGATGAGTGACTCTGGAGCCCGTGGTAACGCATCAAACTTTACTCAGTTAGCCGGTATGCGTGGATTAATGGCCAACCCATCTGGTAAAACAATTGAGTTACCAATCAAATCTTCATTCCGTGAAGGTTTAACAGTAACTGAGTTCTTCATCTCTACCCATGGTGCTCGTAAAGGGTTAGCCGATACAGCCTTAAAAACAGCCGATTCAGGTTATTTAACTCGTCGTTTAGTTGACGTTGCACAAGATGTCATTGTACGCGAAGAAGACTGTGGTACAGATAAAGGACAATATATTACAGAAATCAAACAACGTGGTCAAACAGTGGAGACATTATTTGATCGTATCGTGGGACGCTATACAGCGAAACCTGTGTATCATCCAGTAACAAAAGAAAAAATTGCTGAACGTAATGTCTATATTTCGGACGAATTAGCTAAAACAATTGTTGATGCAGGAATTGAAGGAATAGATATTCGTACAATTTACTCATGTAATGCTCAAAAAGGTGTATGTAAGAAATGTTATGGTCAAAACTTAGCAACTGGTAAAGAGGTTGAAGTTGGGGAAGCTGTAGGTATTATGGCTGCTCAGTCAATCGGTGAACCAGGTACTCAGTTAACGATGCGTACATTCCATACAGGAGGGGTAGCCGGAGCGGATATCACACAAGGGTTACCTCGTATCCAAGAGCTATTTGAGGCGCGTAATCCAAAAGGACGTGCAATTATCGCTGAAATTGACGGTGTTATCACTACAATTAAAGCAAACACTAAAAACCGTTATGAAATTACATTAACGAATAAATTAGAAAGCCGTAATTACTTATTACCATACGGGGTACAACCATTAGTATCTGAGGGTGATGAAGTATTTGCAGGTGATATGTTAACAGAAGGTTCAATCGATCCTAAAGAATTATTACGCGTTAAGGATGTTGCCGCTGTACAAGCATATATCTTAAAAGAAGTACAAAACGTATACCGCGCACAAGGGGTAGAATTATCAGATAAACATATTGAGATCATGGTTCATCAAATGATGAAAAAGGTTAAAGTTATCGATGGTGGAGACACAGATATCTTACCAGGATCATTAATTGATACAACTCAATACACACGTGTTAATGCCGCTGCAATTATGCGCGGAAAACGCCCAGCTGTAGGTATTCCAACGATTCTAGGTATCACTAAAGCTTCGTTAGAAACTGAATCATTCTTATCTGCTGCATCATTCCAGGAAACAACACGCGTTCTTACTGATGCTGCAATCAAAGGTAAAGTAGATGAGTTAATCGGATTAAAAGAAAATGTTATCATCGGTAAGTTAATCCCAGCCGGAACAGGTGTATTACGTGAAGATCATATTCAACCAGTTCATAAAAACGAAGATGATATGGAAGAAGAAATCTTACCATTTGATACAGTAACTACAGATTTAAAACTACCAACTGATTCAGTAGATTTTTCGTTAGAAGATGATTTAGATGAGTTAGATATCGAGCTAGATTTCGATGAAACTGATTTATTTGAAGCTGAAGACGAATAAGATTGAAAAAAAAGCCAATAATACAGTTGAAAAATATGAAAAACTTTTTCGAACTGTTGACATTATTCTAAAAAAATGTTAGATTAATAAAGGCTTTTAAAAAAATAAAGTGAGTTTTGCCTTTAGGCAAAGCTTACTTTTTCTAACTAAAATGAACCACCTGGATAAGTGGACTAAGTTTATGAGAGGAGGACTAATATGCCAACTATTAACCAATTAGTTCGTAAAGGACGTCAAAGTAAAGAAACAAAATCTAAATCTCGTCATTTAAATGTAGGGTACAATAGTTTAAAGAAAGAACAAACTAACTTATACTCTCCACAAAAACGTGGGGTATGTACTCGTGTTGCTACAATGACACCTAAAAAACCAAACTCGGCTTTACGTAAATATGCCCGTGTACGTTTAACAAACGGTTTAGAAGTAACAGCATACATTCCTGGTATTGGACACAAATTACAAGAGCACAGCGTTGTTTTAATTCGCGGTGGACGTGTAAAAGACTTACCAGGGGTACGTTATCATATCGTTCGTGGTACTTTAGATGCTACAGGTGTAGATGGACGTATGCAAGGTCGTTCTAAATACGGAACAAAAAAACCAAAAGCAGCTAAAAAATAATTAACTTTTTTCGATAAAATGGAAGGGAGGCTAAATTATGCCACGTAAAGGACATGTAGCAAAACGCGATGTTTTGCCAGATCCAATTTATAACTCTAAATTAGTATCTCGTTTAATCAACAACATCATGCAAGATGGTAAAAAAGGTACTGCACAAACAATCTTATATAATGCATTCGATATCATTTCTGAGAAAACTGGTCGCGAACCAATGGAAGTATTCGAAGAAGCAATCGAAAACATCATGCCAGTATTAGAAGTTAAAGCTCGCCGTATTGGTGGAGCTAACTACCAAGTACCAGTTGAGGTTCGTCCAGAGCGCCGAATCACTTTAGGATTACGTTGGTTAGTTCAATACTCTCGCTCTCGCGGAGAAAAAACTATGGAGCAACGCTTAGCTAACGAAATTATCGATGCAGCTAACAACACAGGTGCATCTGTTAAAAAACGTGAGGATACTCACAAAATGGCTGAAGCTAACAAAGCATTCGCTCATTACCGTTGGTAATATTTTAAATAACTTTAGGATTACTGGGTCTCTAGTAATCCTTAAAGTTTAGTATTTCACTATGAGAGGAGTAACGGAACATGGCAAGAGAATTCTCTTTAAATCACACTCGTAATATCGGGATCATGGCACACATCGATGCTGGTAAAACGACTACTACAGAACGTATCTTATACTACACTGGTCGTATCCATAAAATCGGAGAAACTCACGATGGTGCTTCTCAAATGGACTGGATGGCTCAAGAGCAAGAGCGTGGTATCACAATCACATCTGCTGCAACAACAGCTGCTTGGAATGGTCATCGCGTAAACATCATCGATACACCAGGTCACGTAGACTTCACAGTAGAAGTTGAACGTTCATTACGTGTATTAGATGGTGCAGTAGCAGTATTAGATGCACAATCAGGAGTTGAGCCTCAAACTGAAACAGTTTGGCGCCAAGCTACTACATACGGAGTACCACGTATCGTATTCGTTAACAAAATGGATAAAACAGGTGCGGATTTCTTATACTCTGTAAAAACTTTACATGATCGTTTAGGAGCTAACGCTCTTCCAATTCAATTACCAATCGGTGCTGAAGATGATTTCGAAGGTATCATTGACTTAGTTGAAATGAAACAATACATGTATACAAATGATTTAGGAACTGACATCCAAGTTGGAGAAATCGATGCAGCTCACTTAGAAGATGCTGAAATGTACCGTGATCAATTAATTGAATCGGTATCTAACTTAGATGAAGAGTTAATGATGAAATACTTAGAAGGTGAAGAAATTTCAATCGAAGAATTAAAAGCTGCGATTCGTCGTGCTACAATCAACGTTGAATTATTCCCTGTATTATGTGGATCAGCCTTCAAAAACAAAGGTGTTCAGTTAATGTTAGATGCTGTTATTGACTACTTACCAGCTCCAACTGATATTCCTGCAATCAAAGGAACATTAGAAGATGGAACTGAAGTTGAGCGTCATGCTTCTGATGAAGAACCATTCGCAGCATTAGCATTCAAAGTTATGACTGACCCATTCGTAGGTAAGTTAACATTCTTCCGTGTTTATTCAGGAACAATCCAATCAGGAACTTACGTATTAAACTCAACTAAAGGTAAACGTGAGCGTGTTGGACGTTTATTACAAATGCACGCTAACAGCCGTCAAGAAATCTCTGAAGTATACGCAGGAGATATCGCTGCAGCTGTAGGTTTAAAAGATACTACAACAGGAGATACTTTATGTGATCCAGATAACGAAGTTATCTTAGAATCAATGGTATTCCCTGAGCCAGTAATCTCTTTATCAGTTGAACCTAAATCAAAAGCAGACCAAGATAAAATGGGTATCGCTTTACAAAAATTAGCTGAAGAAGATCCAACTTTCCGTACTCATACAGACGAAGAAACTGGTGAAACTATCATCTCAGGTATGGGTGAGTTACACTTAGATATCATCGTTGACCGTATGCGTCGTGAATTCAAAGTTGAAGCTAACATCGGTGCGCCTCAAGTAGCTTACCGTGAAACATTCACTCAAGCTGCTGATGTAGAAGGTAAATTTGTACGTCAGTCTGGTGGACGTGGACAATACGGACACGTGTGGATCAAATTCGAACCACAAGAAGCAGGTGCTGGATATGAATTCGTAGATGCTGTTGTTGGTGGGGTTGTACCTCGTGAATACATCGGATCTGTTGATGCAGGATTAAAAGATGCATTACAAAATGGACAATTATCAGGATTCCCTGTAGTTGACGTTAAATGTACATTATTCGATGGTTCTTACCATGATGTCGACTCAAGTGAGATGGCATACAAAATTGCAGCGTCTATGGCATTAAAAAATGCTTATGACAAATGTAAACCAGTTCTTTTAGAACCAGTAATGAAAGTTGAAGTTGTTATCCCAGATGAGTACTTAGGAGACGTAATGGGAGATATCACTTCTCGTCGTGGACGTTTAGACGGAATGGAAGCTCGTGGTAATGCGCAAGTTATCCGTGCATATGTTCCATTATCTGAAATGTTCGGATATGCAACTGCATTACGTTCTAATACACAAGGACGCGGAAACTACTCAATGGAAATGGATCACTATGAGCAAGTTCCAAAATCAATCGCTGATGAAGTCATCAAAAAACATCGTGGATAATCGTTGTTAATTGATGTATTCATATATCCACTGCTAATAAAAATGTAATACTTGCATTCTTATTAGCAGTATTGTAAAATAAAAATGTTAAATACAAAAAATGTAACTTAGAGGAGGATATTAGCATGGCAAAAGCTAAATTCGAACGTACTAAACCGCATGTTAACATCGGTACAATCGGTCACGTTGACCACGGAAAAACTACATTAACAGCTGCTATCACAACTGTATTATCTAAATCAGGTAAAGCAGAAGCTCGCGCTTACGATCAAATCGATGGTGCACCAGAAGAGCGTGAACGTGGAATCACTATCTCAACTGCACACGTTGAGTATGAAACTGACAACCGTCACTATGCACACGTTGACTGCCCAGGACATGCTGACTACGTTAAAAACATGATCACTGGTGCTGCTCAAATGGACGGTGGAATCTTAGTAGTATCTGCTGCTGATGGACCAATGCCTCAAACTCGTGAGCACATCTTATTATCTCGCCAAGTTGGTGTACCTCGTTTAGTTGTTTTCTTAAACAAATGTGACATGGTAGACGACGAAGAGTTATTAGAATTAGTAGAAATGGAAGTTCGTGACTTATTATCTGAGTACGATTTCCCAGGTGATGAAGTTCCAGTAATCCACGGATCTGCATTATTAGCATTACAAGGACAACCTGAATGGGAAGCAAAAATCAACGAATTAATGGCTGCTGTAGATGAGTACATCCCAACTCCAGCTCGTCAAACTGATTTACCATTCTTAATGCCAGTAGAGGACGTATTCTCAATCACTGGACGTGGTACTGTAGCAACTGGACGCGTTGAGCGTGGGGTTGTTAAAGTTGGTGACTCTGTAGAAATCATCGGTTACCATGAAACAAAAACAACAACTGTAACAGGTGTTGAAATGTTCCGTAAATTATTAGACCAAGCTGAAGCTGGAGATAACATCGGAGCTTTATTACGTGGTATTTCTCGTGAAGAAATCCAACGTGGACAAGTTTTAGCTAAACCAGGATCAGTAAAACCTCATACAAAATTCACTTCAGAGGTTTACGTATTATCTAAAGAAGAAGGTGGACGTCATACTCCATTCTTCGGAAACTACCGTCCTCAATTCTACTTCCGTACAACTGACGTAACTGGAGTAATCCAATTACCAGAAGGTGTTGAAATGGTTATGCCAGGTGACAACGTTGCTATGACTGTAGAATTAATCGCGCCAATCGCTGTTGAAAAAGGAACTAAGTTCTCTATCCGTGAAGGTGGACGTACAGTAGGTGCTGGTTCAGTAGTAGACATCATCGAGTAATCGATAATCTAATAGTTGAACTTTTTAGTCCTAGAGGGTTACTCTCTAGGACTTTTTTTGTTTTAAGAAATCCGAGTATTTAATGTGATAAGTACCATAAATATAAAAAAATATTCTATCTTTCATGTTAAAAATAAAAATAGGAATTCTAATTTAAAAAGATAAGATTTTGGAATACTATTGTTGTAATTAATATATCTAAATAAAAAACAGTATACTAATAAAAATATTCTTAAAAATAAGTTTTATGACTATATGACATTAAATAAATTTTTAAATAAAACATATAGGCTAGATTAGTGGTAGATTCATATTGATTTAGAGTGAGAGATGATATCAAAATATTATTTGTTCTATAAAATACTTCAGATCTAAAATAACGCTTTTTTTATATGAATTAATAATATTTCATTAAAATACAATATTTACTTGTCATAAATGTTTGATTGTTTTTTTTAGATATGTTAAATTTATTTATGTAAAAAATAATCCGAAAACTGCGAAGAGATGAGTCACTGTCTAAATATACATGAATCAATAAAAAAATATAAAAAATGTTTGATTTCTGTATCTTTTTTATGTATAATAGATATGTTGACTTGAGCGTTGAAACGAAAGGTTGCTGACACACCCGGCCGATTTGCCATGGCAGTGTGACAGGTAATTTTCGTGGAGCTAGTCTATTCCTAAAATAGGCGAAGGGAGGAAATAAAATGGCAAAACAAAAAATCAGAATCCGTTTAAAAGCTTATGATCACAGAATTTTAGATCAATCTGCAGAAAAAATCGTTGAAAGTGCTAAAAAAACAGGAGCTAAAGTAGCAGGGCCAATCCCACTACCAACTGAAAAGCAAGTTTACACGATCTTACGTGCGGTACATAAATACAAAGATTCTCGTGAGCAATTCGAAATGCGCACTCACAAACGTCTGATTGACATTGTTGAACCAACTGCTCAAACTGTTGATTCATTAATGCGCTTAGACTTACCATCTGGTGTAGACATCGAAATTAAATTATAATATATACGAAATAGGAGGTGTAACTCATGGCCAAAGGAATCTTAGGTAGAAAAATTGGTATGACTCAAATTTTCACTGAAGAAGGAAAATTAATTCCTGTAACTGTTGTGCAAGCAACACCTAACGTTGTTTTACAAGTTAAAACAAATGAAACTGATGGATATGAAGCTATCCAAGTTGGATTTGAAGATAAACGCGAAAAATTAGCTAACAAACCAGAAATGGGGCATGTTGCTAAAGCTGAAACAGCGCCTAAGCGCTTCGTTCGTGAATTCCGTAATGTAAATGTAACGGAATATCAAGTTGGTCAAGAGATCAAAGTTGACACTTTTGCAGAAGGAGAAGTTGTTGACGTAACTGGTAAGACTAAAGGTAAAGGATTCCAAGGTGTTATTAAACGTCATGGACAATCTCGTGGACCAATGGCTCACGGTTCTCGTTACCATCGTCGCCCAGGTTCAATGGGATCGATTGCTGCTAACCGCGTTTTAAAAGGTAAAAAATTACCTGGACAAACTGGTGGAAACATCGTAACTGTTCAAAACCTTGAAGTAGTTAAAGTTGATACAGAACGTAACGTTTTATTAATCAAAGGAAATGTACCAGGAGCTAAAAAATCTTTAGTAATGGTTCGTTCTGCTGTTAAAGCAAAATAGTTTAGTACAGTAGGAAAGGAGGATTCATAATGCCACAAGTAGCATTATACAACCAACAAGGTGCTCAAGTTGGAGAAATCGCATTAAACGAAACAATCTTCGGTATTGAGCCTCATAAACAAGCAATGTTCGATGCTGTAATTATGCAACGTGCATCTATGCGTCAAGGAACGCACAAAACTAAAACTCGTACTGAGGTACGTGGTGGTGGACGTAAACCTTGGAAACAAAAAGGTACTGGACGTGCTCGTCAAGGATCTATTCGTGCACCTCAATGGCGTGGTGGAGGAATTGTATTCGGACCAGTTCCACGTAGCTATGCATACAAATTAAACAAAAAAGTTCGTCGCTTAGCTTTAAAATCTGCGTTATCAACTAAAGTAGTTGAAAATGATATCGTAGTTTTAGATGCATTAGCGTTCGAAGCTCCAAAAACTAAAGAAATGATTTCAGTTTTAGGTGCTTTAAATATTACATCTAAAGCATTAGTTGTTACTGCTGAAGAAAATACAACAGTTGAATTATCAACTCGTAACATCCCAGGTGTTAAAGTATTATCAGTTGAGCAATTAAATGTATTAGATCTTTTAGATGCAACTAAGTTAGTTATTACTCAAGATGCAGTTAAAAAGATTGAGGAGGTGCTTGCATAATGAAAGATGCTAGAGATATCATTAAGCGCCCAATTATCACTGAAAAATCTTACGATTTAATGAACGAAGGTAAATTCACTTTCGAAGTTGATAAAAAAGCAAACAAAATCGAAGTTAAACAAGCTTGCCAAGCTTTATTCAATGTAAAAGTTGAGAAAGTAAACATCGTTAACGTTCGTCCTAAAAAACGTCGTGTTGGACGCTATGAAGGATTCAAACCTTCAATGAAAAAAGCTATCGTAACATTAGCTGAAGGACAAACAATCGAAAAGTTTGAAGTATAATCAATAAGTCGTAAAAGGAGGGAACAAGATGGCTATTAAAAAGTATAAACCTACCACAAATGGTCGTCGTAACATGTCAGTTTTATCATTTGACGAAATTACGACTAATAAACCAGAGAAATCATTATTAGCTCCTTTAAGCAAAAAAGCAGGGCGTAATAATCATGGTCAAATCACAGTACGTCATCACGGTGGTGGACACAAACGTAAATACCGTATCATCGACTTTAAACGTACAAAAGACGGTATTCCAGGACGTGTTGCTACAATCGAATACGATCCAAACCGTTCAGCAAACATCGCATTAATCAACTACGCTGATGGAGAAAAACGATATATTATCGCTCCTAAAGGATTAAAAGTTGGAATGCAAATCGAATCAGGTGCTAATGCAGATATTAAAGTTGGTAACGCATTACCAATCATGAATATCCCAGTTGGTACATTAATTCACAACATCGAATTAAAACCTGGTAAAGGTGGACAATTAGTACGTTCAGCAGGAACTTCTGCTCAAATCTTAGGGCGTGAAGAGCGTTACGTATTAGTTCGTTTAGCTTCAGGTGAAGTTCGTAAAGTATTAGGAACTTGCCGTGCAACAATCGGTGAAGTTGGTAATGCTGATCACGAATTAGTAAACATCGGTAAAGCAGGTCGTACACGTTGGTTAGGTACTCGTCCAACTGTTCGCGGTTCTGTAATGAACCCTAATGACCATCCACACGGTGGTGGGGAAGGACGTACTCCAATCGGACGTAAATCTCCAGTTACACCATGGGGTAAACCAGCACTTGGTTTAAAAACTCGTAACAAGAAAAAAGCATCAAGCAAATTAATTGTTCGCGGACGCAACAAATAATAAAGATATATGCTAAATGTTCGAAAGGAGGAAATTTAGAATGGGACGTAGTTTAAAAAAGGGACCTTTCTGTGACGATCATTTAATGAAAAAAGTTGTAGCTGCTAACGAAAGCGGAGACAAAAAAATCATTCAAACTTGGTCACGTCGTTCAACAATTTTCCCACAGTTTGTAGGACATACAATTGCTGTTTATGATGGACGCAAGCATGTTCCTGTATATGTTACTGAAGATATGGTAGGACACAAATTAGGTGAATTCGCACCAACTCGTACATACAAAGGACACATCAAAGAAGACAAAAAAACTAGACGTTAATATTGAGAGGAGGACATGGCTATGGAAGCTAAAGCTATGGCTAGAACAGTTCGCATTGCTCCTCGTAAAGCACGCTTAGTGATCGACTTAATTCGAGGAAAACAAGTTGGCGAAGCATACGCAATTTTAAAACACACTCCTAAAGCGGCATCTCCTGTTGTTGAGAAAGTTTTAAAATCAGCTATCGCAAATGCTGAACACAATTTAAACTTAGATATCAATTCATTATATGTTAAGGAAGCATATGTGAATGAAGGTACAACATTAAAACGATTCCGTCCACGTGCACAAGGTCGTGCATCACAAATCAATAAAAGAACATCTCATATCACAATCGTGGTAGCAGAGAAAAAATAATTAAAGGAGGGATACGAAGTGGGTCAAAAAGTTAGTCCAATTGGTTTACGTGTTGGTGTAATCCGTGATTGGGATGCTCGTTGGTACGCAAATGATAAAGATTTTGCTACTTTATTACACGAGGATTTAAAAATCCGTGATTTCATTAATAACAAATTCAAAAGAGCTTCGGTATCACGCGTTGAAATTGAACGTGCAAAAAACCGTGTTAATATTATCATTCATACGGCTAAACCAGGTATGGTAATCGGTCGTGGTGGATCTGAGAAGGATGCAGCTGTTGCTCAATTAGAAAAAATGACAGGTAAACGTGTTTTCATCCGTATCGTTGAAATCAAACGTCCTGAAGTTGATGCACAATTAGTTGCTAACTCAATCGCTGAACAATTAGAAAATCGTGCTTCTTTCCGTCGTGTACAAAAAGTTGCAATCCAACGTGCTATCAAATTCGGTGCTAAAGGGATTAAAACTCAAGTATCAGGACGCTTAGGTGGAGCAGATATGGCTCGTGCTGAAGGATATAGTGAAGGAAATGTACCTTTACATACATTACGTGCTGATATCGATTACGCTACAGCAGAAGCAGATACAACTTACGGTAAATTAGGTATTAAAGTATGGATCTACAAAGGTGAAGTATTACCTACTAAAAACCGTCAAGTAAAGGAGGGTAAATAATATGTTAGTACCTAAACGTACAAAATATCGTCGCCCTCACCGCTTGTCTTATGAAGGACGTGCAAAAGGTGGAACAACTGTAGTATTTGGTGAGTATGGTTTACAAGCAACAACTGGTGCTTGGGTAACTAACCGTCAAATCGAAGCAGCTCGTATCGCTATGACTCGTTATATGAAACGTAGCGGACGTGTATGGATTAAAATCTTCCCTCATCAAGCTAAAACTGCTAAACCTTTAGAAGTCCGCATGGGATCAGGTAAAGGGGCTCCAGACGGATGGGTTGCAGTAGTAAAACCTGGAAAAGTTATGTTTGAAATTGGTGGTGTATCTGAAGAGATCGCTCGTGAAGCATTACGTTTAGCTTCTCACAAATTACCAGTTCAAACTAAGTTTGTAAAACGTGTAGACGGTGGTGATAGTAATGAAAGCTAATGAAATCCGTAATTTAACCACTACAGAAATCGAAGCTAAAATTAACGAATTAAAAGATGAGTTATTCAACCTTCGTTTCCAATTAGCTACAGGGCAATTAGAAAACACAGGTCGTATTCGTGAAGTACGTAAAGGTATTGCACGTATGAAAACGATCATTAGCGAACGCGAAAACAATAAATAATGAGCTTGAGAGGAGGTTCACTTATGGAACGTACTAAAAAAACTTTTACTGGACGTGTAGTTTCAGATAAAACAGATAAAACAATTACTGTACTTATCGAATCTTACAAAGTACATCCTCTATACGGTAAACGAGTTAAATATTCAAAAAAATATGCAGCTCACGATGAGTTAAATGAAGCAAAAGTTGGAGATTTAGTTCGCATTGAAGAATGCCGTCCTATGTCAAAAACAAAAAAATTCCGTTTAGTTGAAATTGTTGAAAAAGCAGTTATTATTTAATTAATTTTATTGAAATACTGGAGTCTTGAAAGGAGGTCCAATCATGATTCAACAAGAAACACGTTTAAGAGTTGCTGATAACTCTGGTGCAAAAGAATTATTAGCAATTAAAATTTTAGGTGGTTCTCACAAAAAAACTGGTAACATCGGTGATGTTATTGTTGCTACAGTTAAGTCAGCAGCGCCAGGTGGAGTTGTTAAAAAAGGTGATGTTGTTAAAGCAGTAATCGTCCGTACGAAAACTGGAGCTCGTCGTGCTGATGGATCATACATTAAATTTGATGAAAACGCAGCAGTTATTATTAAAGACGATAAATCTCCACGTGGTACTCGTATCTTCGGACCAGTAGCTCGTGAATTACGCGATAAAGATTTTATGCGTATTGTTTCATTAGCTCCAGAAGTACTTTAATTAACACTTAATCCTTAAGATTAGGAGGTGCACGATATGCAAATTAAAACTGGAGATAAAGTAGTTATCATTTCAGGTAAAGATAAAGGTAAAGAAGGTGTTGTTCTTTCAGCACAACCTACTAAAAACAAGGTTGTTGTTGAAGGAGTAAACGTTGTTAAAAAACACGTACGCCCTTCTCAAATGAATCCAGATGGTGGAATCGTTGAATTTGAAGCACCGATCCACGCATCAAACGTTATGATTGTAGATCCAAAGAGTGGTAAACCAACACGCGTAGGATATAAATTCGTTGACGGTAAAAAAGTACGCTTCGCTAAAAAATCAGGTGAAGTATTATAATATAGTTTAACAACGAAGGGAGGTAAACCTGCATGAATCGTTTACGTCAAAAATACGAAAATGAAGTAAAAAACCAAATGGTTGAAAAATTCGGATATAAATCTGTAATGCAAATCCCAACTATTGATAAAATCGTTATCAACATGGGTATTGGAGATGCAGTTAGCAACTCTAAAGTTTTAGATGAGGCAGTAGCTGAATTAGCATTAATCACTGGACAAAAACCAGTTATCACACGTGCTAAGAAATCTATCGCTGGTTTCCGTCTTCGTGAGGGAATGCCAATCGGATGTAAAGTTACATTACGTGGAGAGCGCATGTATGATTTCTTAGATAAATTAGTATCAATTTCTTTACCACGTGTGCGCGACTTCCGCGGAGTTTCTAAAAAATCATTCGATGGACGTGGAAACTACACTTTAGGTGTTAAAGAACAATTAATTTTCCCAGAAATCGACTTCGATAAAGTAAATAAAGTTCGAGGAATGGATATCGTTGTAGTTACAACTGCTAACACAGATGAAGAAGCTCGTGAGTTGTTAACTCAATTAGGGATGCCATTTCAAAAATAATTAATGAAAGGAGGCGTCACTCATGGCTAAAAAATCTATGATTATTAAACAACAGCGTAAACAAAAATTCGCAGTTCGTGAATATACACGTTGCGAGCGTTGTGGTCGTCCACACTCTGTCTTACGCAAATTCAAATTATGCCGTATTTGCTTCCGTGAATTAGCATATAAAGGACAAATCCCAGGTGTTAAAAAAGCAAGCTGGTAATAAACTTAATTCTCTTTAAACGGGAAGGAGGAAAAATAAATGGTAATGACAGATCCTATTGCAGATATGTTAACACGTATTCGTAACGCAAACCAAATGCGTCATGAAGTGGTTGAAATGCCAGCTTCTAAAATGAAACGTGAAGTATTAGAATTATTAAAACGTGAAGGTTTCATTCGCGATGTAGAATATATTGAAGATAACAAACAAGGTGTTTTACGTGTTGCTTTAAAATACGGTAAAAACAACGAACGTGTTATCACAGGTTTAAAACGTATCTCTAAACCAGGTTTACGTGTATACGTTAAAAATACAGAAGTTCCTAAAGTATTAAATGGATTAGGTATCGCTATCTTATCTACTTCTAAAGGAATCATGGCTGATAAAGAAGCTCGTCAACAACAAGTTGGTGGAGAAGTATTAGCTTACGTTTGGTAATAAAAAAGGACAGGAGGTGTCACATAAATGTCTCGTATTGGTAATAAACCAGTAGCATTACCTTCTGGTGTTGAAGTGATTGTTGCTGAAAATAACTTAGTTACTGTGAAGGGACCTAAAGGGGAACTTTCTCGTACATTTAATTCAAATATGCAAATTACAGTTGAAGGAAACGAATTAACTGTAGTTCGTCCTAACGATAACAAGGAAAACAAAATGTTACACGGAACAACACGTGCATTATTAAATAACATGGTTGTTGGTGTATCTGAAGGATTCACTCGTGAGTTAGAAATTATCGGGGTTGGATACCGTGCACAAAAACAAGGAGAAAAACTTGTATTAAACGCTGGATATTCTCACCCAGTTGAGATGGATGCACCAGCTGGTGTAACTATCGAAGTACCTAACAATACTACTGTAGTAGTAAAAGGGATCGACAAACAAGTAGTTGGAGAATTCGCTGCTAACATTCGCGCTGTACGTGCTCCTGAACCATACAAAGGAAAAGGAATCCGTTACAAAGGTGAACATGTTCGTCGTAAAGAAGGTAAAAAAGCTAAAAAATAATTCGAAAGGGGTGGCCTGAATGATTAAGAAAGTATCACGTAATGAGTTACGTAAACAAAGACATTATCGTGTACGTGCTAAAGTTACAGGAACTGCAGAGCGCCCACGCTTAAATGTATTCCGCTCTAGCAAACACATTTATGCGCAAATCATTGACGATGTAACTGGTACTACATTAGTTAGTGCATCAACTTTAGATAAAGACTTAAACATCGCTTCTACAGGTAACGTTGAAGCAGCTAAAGCAGTAGGAGCAGCAGTTGCTAAACGTGCTTTAGAAAAAAATATCACAGCAGTTGTTTTCGACCGTGGAGGATATATCTATCATGGACGCGTTGCAGCATTAGCTGAAGCAGCTCGTGAAAATGGATTACAATTCTAATTAAAGAAGGAGGGACAAAGATGCGTCAAATCATTGACCCTAGTAACTTAACACTTGAAGAACGTGTTGTTACTATTAATCGTGTAACGAAGGTAGTAAAAGGTGGACGTCGTTTCCGTTTTGCTGCATTAGTTGTTGTCGGTGACAAAAATGGTCACGTTGGTTTCGGTACTGGTAAAGCTCAAGAGGTACCTGAAGCAATCAAAAAAGCAGTTGAAAGTGCTAAAAAGAACTTAATCTATGTACCTACAGTTGGAACTACAATTCCTCACCAAATCATTGGAGAATTCGGTTCAGGTAACGTATTATTAAAACCTGCTTCTGCCGGGACAGGAGTTATCGCAGGTGGACCAGTACGTGCCGTATTAGAGTTAGCTGGAGTACAAGATATCTTATCAAAATCTTTAGGATCAAACACACCAATTAACATGGTTCGTGCAACAATCAATGGTTTAGAAAATTTAAAAACAGTTGAACGCGTAGCTGAATTACGTGGGAAAACTGTTGAAGAAATCTTAGGATAAGGAGGGAACTCCAATGGCTAAAGAATTACACATTACTTTAACACGTAGTGTAATCGGTCAAAATGAATCTCAACGTGCAACAGTTCAAGCTTTAGGTTTAAAAAAATTAAATCAAACAGTTGTTAAAGCTGACAATGTAGCTGTTCGCGGTATGATTAATAAAGTATCTCATTTAGTGACTGTAGAAGAGAAATAATCAAAGGAGGTGACTTTCGGTGAAATTACATGAGTTAACATATACTGAAGGGTCTCGTAAAGATAGAAAACGTATCGGACGTGGACACGGTTCAGGTCAAGGTAAAACTGCAGGTAAAGGACACAAAGGACAAAACGCACGTTCTGGTGGTGGAGTTCGTTTAGGATTCGAAGGTGGTCAAACTCCTTTATTCCGTCGTTTACCAAAACGTGGATTTACTAACATCAACCGTAAAGAATACGCTATCGTTAATTTAGATCAATTAAATAAATTCGAAGATGGAACAGTTGTTACTGCAGAACTTTTATTAGAAACTGGAGTAATTAAAAAATTACACTCTGGGCTTAAAGTTTTAGGACAAGGACAACTAGAAAAGAAATTAACTGTTAAAGCAGCTAAATTCTCAAAAACAGCAGAAGAACAAATTGCAGCTCAAGGTGGATCAATCGAGGTGGTATAATGGCTACTTTCAGTAAAGTATGGAAGAACGCTGATTTACGTAAGAAGATCCTATTTACGCTGATGATCTTTGTTGTCTATCGTATTGGATCTTACATTCCTGTGCCAACCATCAACACATCTGTTTTAGAAGCATATGCACAAACTCCGATGCTAGGATTCTTTGATACATTAAGTGGAGGGGCATTGAAACGATTTTCATTGTTTGCGATGTCTATCTCTCCTTATATTACTGCATCAATTGTTATCCAATTGCTTCAGATGGATGTCGTACCAATTTTGTCTGAATGGGCAAAAGAAGGTGAAACTGGTAAACGTAAGTTAAACCAATTAACTCGTTATGTCACTTTAGTTCTTGCATTTGTTCAAGCTATTGCAATGTCAATCGGATTTGACATCTCAATGAATGGTGTTTTATTAGAAAGTCATTCAATAGTTACTTATTTATACATTGCATTAACTATGACAGCAGGTACAGCTGTTATGATTTTCCTTGCTGATCAAATTACTAGCAAGGGAATTGGTAATGGTACATCAATGATTATCGTAGCAGGTATTTTATCTCGTGTTCCATATATGCTAAACGATTTATACACGAAATACTTGGTAAATATAACAGTATCTAATGTGTTAGCATTTATTTCAGTGTTAGCATTATTAGCTCTGACAATTATTGCTGTTATATTCTTACAGAGCGCAACTAGAAAGTTACCAATTCAATATGCAAATAGACATAATTCTGCTCAGTTATCGGGACGTAAGGATTCATTTATTCCATTAAAGCTGAATTCAGCTGGAGTAATTCCTGTAATCTTTGCTGCTTCACTTGTAAGCTTACCGTTAACAGTAGTAAATTTTCTACCTGAATCAAGTGTAACTAATGTAATTAAAGCTATCTTTGATTACTCACAACCAATTGGGTTTATTTTATATGTTGTATTAATCGTTGCTTTCACTTACTTCTATGCTTTTGTACAAGTAAGTCCAGAAAAAGTAGCAGAAAACCTTAAAAAACAAGGATCATACATTCCGGGCGTAAGACCAGGTGTAGATACTGAAGAGTATTTATCAAAAGTTTTATCTCGTATCACTTTTATTGGAGCTATTTATTTAGTAGTCATTGCGGGCTTACCAATTTTATTTGGCGCAATCACTGATTTACCAAGTAGTGTTGAAATTGGTGGTACAAGCTTATTAATTGTTGTAGGTGTAGCGATGGAAACTGCTAAGCAAATCCAAACAAAAACAATGGATCAAAAATATAGAGGATTCATCAAATAATTGAGGTGATATGATGAAAATCGTATTTATGGGGCCTCCGGGTGCTGGAAAAGGTACTCAGGCTGAAAAAATTATTGAAAAATATCAAATTCCACATATCTCAACTGGGGACATGTTTAGGAAAGCGATAAAAGACCAAACTGAATTAGGTATGGAAGCTAAGCGTTACATGGATCAAGGTGCATTAGTACCTGACCATGTTACAATTGGTATTGTAAAGGATCGCTTGTCTGAATCAGATTGCAAGTCGGGATTCCTGTTAGATGGTTTTCCACGAACAGTAGATCAGGCAAAAGCCTTAGATGAAATACTGACTTCTCTTGATTCAAAGATTGATTATGTAATTAATATTGATGTTGATTTAGACATTCTTAAAGAGCGCTTAACAGGACGTCGTATTTGTCGTTCATGTGGGGCAACTTATCACATGGTCTTCAATCCACCTGCTGTAGCTGGTGTTTGTGACAAGTGTGGTGGAGAATTATATCAACGTAAAGATGATAATGAAGAAACGGTTGGTAATCGCTTAGATGTTTACGTTAGTCAGACTAAACCTTTATTAGATTATTACTCTTTAGCCGGAAATCTTGTTAATATTAATGGTCAGCAATCAATTGATCTTGTATTTGCAGAAATCCAAGATGTACTTGGAGGCAATAAATAATGATTATTTGTAAGACTCCGCGCGAAGTTGAAATTATGCGAGAAGCTGGGCGTATTGTTGCTTTAGCTCATCAAGAGGTACAAAAGCACATTAAACCTGGTGTTACAACGAAACAATTAGATCAAATTGTAGAAGATGTAATTCGTAGTCAAGGCGCAATACCTTCTTTTAAAGGTTATCATGGATTCCCTGCAAGTATATGTGCATCAGTAAACGATGAACTTGTTCATGGTATTCCAGGAAATCGTGTTTTAAAAGATGGAGATATTATCTCTATTGATATAGGTGCGAAATATAATGGATATCACGGAGATTCAGCTTGGACTTATCCAGTTGGTAAAATTTCTGATGAAGCTCAAAGATTACTTGATGTTACGAAGCAATCATTATTTGTCGGTTTAGAACAAGCTAAAGCGGGAAATCGTTTATCAGATATCTCACATGCTATTCAAGTATATGTAGAATCTCATAACTTCTCGATTGTCCGTGAGTACGCTGGGCATGGTGTCGGTCAAGATCTACATGAAGATCCTTCAATTCCACACTATGGACCTCCTGGACGAGGACCAAGATTGAAAACAGGAATGACTTTAGCAATTGAGCCTATGGTTAATTATGGTGAAAGATACGTTCGTACTTTAGCTGATAATTGGACTGTAGTTACTCGTGATAAAGGTCTCTGTGCTCATTTCGAACATACTGTTGTCATTACTGACGATGGATATGAAATATTAACTAAGTTATAAAGATAAGGAGGCATAATCAATGGCTAAGCAAGACGTTATTGAAGTAGAAGCTACCGTTATCGATAATTTGCCAAACGCTATGTTTAAAGTAGAATTAGAAAATGGTCATCAATTAATTGCTCACGTTTCTGGTAAAATCCGTATGAACTTCATTCGTATTTTACCAGGTGATAAAGTAACAGTAGAATTATCTCCTTATGATTTAACACGTGGGCGCATTACATATCGTCACAAATAGACTCCGATATACTGAAAAATGAGGAGGTTTTTATTCATGAAAGTAAGACCATCTGTAAAACCTATCTGCGATAAATGTAAAGTTATTCGCCGTAAAGGAAAAGTAATGGTAATTTGTGAAAATCCAAAACATAAACAAAAACAAGGATAAGCTTTAGGAGGTGCAATGTATGGCACGTATTGCTGGTGTAGATATTCCTCGCGATAAACGCGTTGTAATTTCATTAACATATATCTATGGTATTGGTAAACCAACAGCTCAACAAATCTTAGCAGCTGCTGGTGTATCAGAAGATACACGTGTACGTGATTTAACTGAAGATGAGTTAAACCGTATCCGTGCAGAAGTAGATAAATTAAAAGTAGAAGGAGACTTACGTCGTGAAGTTTCATTAAACATCAAACGTTTAATGGAGATCGCTTCATTCCGTGGAATCCGTCATCGTAGAAGTTTACCAGTACGCGGACAAAACACTAAAAACAATGCCCGTACTCGTAAAGGTCCACGTAAAACAGTTGCTAATAAGAAAAAATAGTTAGGAGGGTCATCATATGGCACGTAAACAAGTTAGTCGTAAACGTCGTGTTAAAAAGAATATTGCTACAGGTGTAGCACATATCCACTCGACTTTCAATAATACAATTGTTACGATTACTGATCCTCATGGTAATGCAATCTCATGGTCAAGTGCAGGTGCATTAGGATTCAAAGGATCTCGTAAATCAACTCCATTCGCTGCTCAAATGGCATCAGAAGCTGCTGCTAAAGCTGCAATGGATCACGGAATGAAAAGTGTAGACGTATCAGTTAAAGGTCCTGGTCCTGGTCGTGAAGCAGCTATTCGTGCTTTACAAGCTGCAGGATTAGATGTAACAGCTATCAAAGACGTTACTCCAGTTCCTCATAACGGATGCCGTCCACCAAAACACCCACGTGGTTAATCAGGAAGTTATTTGAAAGTAGTACCCTACTATTAAGCGATCCTGAGGAGGGAAATCGATGTTAGAAATCGAAAAACCAAGAATTGAAGTTGAAGAATACATCAAAGATGAATTCTATGGGAAATTTGTTATTGAGCCTCTAAAACGTGGATATGGTACTACGTTAGGGAATTCCTTACGTCGAGTATTACTATCATCTCTTCCTGGAGCTGCAGTAACATCTATCTCAATAGAGGGAGTTCAACACGAATTCACATCTATCGATGGTGTAGTTGAAGATGTAACACAAATTATTTTAAATTTAAAAAACTTAATTTTATCTATTGATTCAGAGGAAGTTAAGGAATTACGTATTGATGTGGCTAGAGAAGGTGCAGTTACAGCTGCAGATATCGAATGTGACGAACAAGTAGAAATTATCAACCCTGACTTACACATTGCTACTTTATCAGCTACAGGTCGTTTACGAATGACAATGAAAGCTCGTCGTGGTAATGGATATGTAGGAGCAGACGATAATAAAAAATTACTTGAGAGTGCAGGAGAGATCGCGATCGACTCTATCTACACACCAGTAACTCGCGTATCATATGATGTTGAAAAAACTCGTGTGGGTCAAGATGCATCATATGATAAGTTAACATTAGAAGTTTGGACAAACGGAAGTGTTAATCCACAAGAAGCTATCTCTTTAGCATCAAAAATCTTAGTTGAACACTTCAGTATTCTTGTTAACTTAAATGAAGCAGGACAACTTGCATCATTTATTGTTGAACGTGAAGATGAAGAGAAAAACAAGGTATTAGAAATGCCAATCGAAGAGTTAGATTTATCTGTTCGTTCTTACAACTGTTTACGTCGTGCTGGAATCAATACAGTTGAAGAATTAGCTCGTCATTCTGAAGAAGATATGATGAAAGTTCGTAACTTAGGTAAAAAATCATTAAAAGAAGTTAAGGATAAACTTGACGAATTAGGATTAAGCTTAGGTTGCACTAAATAATTTATATATATATTTATAATTCCATTTTCACATGGAAGGAGGAATTTTAAGTGGCTTACAGAAAATTAGGACGTCTTAGTCATCAACGTAAAGCAATGTTACGTGATTTATCAACAGATTTAATCATCAACGAACGCATTGTAACAACTGAAGCTCGTGCAAAAGAATTACGTTCAGTAGTTGAGAAATTAATTACTTTAGGTAAACGTGGAGACTTACACGCTCGTCGTCAAGCAGCTGCATACGTACGTGCAGAAGTTGCTAACGATGAAACTGGAGCAACAGCTGTTCAAAAATTATTCTCTGACATCGCACCTCGTTACGCTGAGCGTAATGGTGGATATACTCGTATCTTAAAAGTTGGTCCTCGTCGTGGGGATGCAGCTGATATGGTTGTTATCGAGTTAGTATAATTTTTCAAACCATAGAAGAGTTTATCTTCTATGGTTTTTTTTATTTTTTAGATAAAAATACGAATGATCATTCCTAGCTAATACATTACAGTAATACTTGGATAGATAATGTAATTTTGTGCATTTAATTATGACTTTTTTAATATTAAAAGCCTATTGATGAATAATAATTAAAAAATACAATGATATAATGAAAGGTCTAACATATACTAATGATGTTTATAATGTTTTATTTTTGAGTTGGAAATCTATAAATATAATAAATCTTAGCAAATTCAAATCTTATGGAAAATATTATGTTATAATTGCTTAATTTTACCTATGTTTATTTATATTTTTTTTAGTTATGATATAATATTTATGTTCAAAAGGAGGCCAGCACTTTGATTAATACAGTGATTAACTCAGTAGATAGCTTTAAGTTTTTTGATCTGCTATTAGTAGGTTTAGATATTTATTTTGTTTGGTTAATTATTTACTATATTTTAAAACTGATTAAGTCAAATGTTCGTGCCGTTCAAATTTTAAAAGGTGTTATCTTGATTTATATCATTGATTTAGTAAGCCAAATTTTTGATTTGTACACTTTGAATTCTTTGATTGGAAATATTATTGATTGGGGATTACTGGCCATTATTATTATTTTTCAACCAGAAATTCGTAGTGGGCTTGAGCAAATTGGACGTAATAGTACTTTAAATCGTGAACAAAATAAATTTGTAGAACATGATGTGATTAGTATTTTAGCTAATTCAGTTGAATTCCTTGCTAAACGACGTATTGGAGCTTTAATTGTTATTGAGCGAGGGGTTAAACTAGATGAATTTATTACACCATCGACAATTATTGATGGGGAAATTTCACAGGAGTTATTAACAACTATATTTGTTCCAACAACTCCATTACATGATGGAGCCATTATGATTCGTGAAGAAAAACTTTATTGTGCGGGTGCCTACCTTCCATCAACTAGACGGGAAGATATTAATAAATCTTTTGGAACACGACATCGTGCAGCTATTGGAATTAGTGAGATTTCTGATAGTGTGACATTGGTAGTTTCCGAAGAGACTGGACGTTATTCAATTGCCTATAAAGGTGAATTGAAAGTTTATGATCGTATTGATGCTTTTAAGAATGATTTAAAGCAGTACCTTGGTTAAATGGATAACGGATGATGAAGGTGGTGTCGTATGAAAAAAAGTAAAAGATTTGAGACTAATGAACGAAACGAAACGAAAGATTCAGGCGAAGTAGCAAAACAAATTGCTGTTGAAACGATTAAAGATACAGAAAAATTTTTTCAAAAGATTTCAAGTTTTTTGAAAAATATTTGGAAGTTCTTAACGACTCCGAGTATGCTTTTAGGAGTTTTTAAATTTCAGAAATTAGATCACGTATACGAAAGTTTTCTTCGAAATGAACGATTAATGAAAATTCTAGCATTAATTGTGGCAATCGGATTTGCATTAAATGTTCGATATTCTTTTACAATGAAAGAGAGATATTCTGTAGACATTAATAGTTATCCACTAGTATCTTATTATGATAAGGAACGTACCGTCGTTGAGGGACTTCCTGACACGGTAGATATCACTTTAGTAGGTGATAAAAGCCAAGTGGATATTGCTAAAACAAAAGCTAATTTTGAAATATTTGCTGACTTAAGAGATTTACCGCCAGGGACACATAAGGTCAATTTAGAGTATAGTAAACTAGGTAGTAAGTTAGATGTTAAGATTGATCCTAGTACAATTGTTGTTACGATTATGCCTTTAACAGAAATTGATAAGCAGGTTCAGGCTGACTTTGTTAATTTAGATCAAATTGATGACATGTATGTGTTGAGTGAACCACAATTAGCACTAGACACTGTTAAAATTAAAGGTCCTCAAACAACGGTTGATCAGGTTGCAAGTGTGAAAGCAATTATTGATGTTTCTGATTTATCAAAACTCTCTGATTATGAGGCTCCTGTGTTTGCCTACGATAAACTAGGAAATAAATTAGATGTGGAAATTAAACCAGATAAATTAACTGCTAGTGTACAAGTCACAACTCCAAGTAAAGTTGTTCCAATTGAAGCGGTGGTGACAGGAAATGCTCCTGATGGATATAGTGTAGAAAGTGTTGTACTAACACCATCTGAGGTTAAATTATATGGAGAAACAAATGCCCTAGAAGATTACGAAAAATTACAAATTCAAGTTGATTTATATCAACTAGACGATAATAATGAACTTATTGTAAAATTAGAAAAGCCAGAGAATGTTCATAAGATGGATACAGACACAGTTAAAGTAAAAGTGATATTTGAACAAACACAAACAAAAGTCTTAGAAAATGTTGCTGTTGATTTTAAAAATTTAGATGATAGTTATCGAGTTAAAGTAAAAGATTTAGTTGACTCAATGATGAATGTAACATTAAAAGGATCGATGACAATATTGGATTCTATTTCTAATGATGATGTTAAAGTATCGATTGATTTATTTGGATATAAGGCAGGAGAATACGAAGTTCCTGTTGCAGTGGAAGCTATTACAGGTGTGATTATTCAGCCAAGTCAATCAAAAGTAAATGTAATTATTACAAAATAAAAGTGAGGTTAGTATATATGGGAAAATACTTTGGAACAGATGGAATTAGAGGAGTTGCTAATACTGAACTAACTCCAGAGTTTACTTTAAAATTAGGACGTATTTTAGGGCATCATTTAAAGTCTAAAAATACACGACCTAAAGTTTTAATTGGGCGCGATACTCGTATTTCAGGAGAACTATTAGAAAGTGCCTTAATTGCTGGTTTAATCTCGTCAGGAGCTGATGTATTAACTCTTGGGGTGATTACAACACCAGGTGTCGCTTATTTAACAAAAAATTTAGATGTAGATGCAGGAATCATGATTTCGGCTTCTCATAATCCAGTTCAGGATAATGGAATTAAAATCTTTAGTCATAGTGGTTATAAATTAAGTGATCGAGAAGAAGAAGAAATTGAAGCTTTAATTGATACGGAAGATGAATTACCTCGCCCAATCGCAGGAGAAATTGGACGTGTTGAAGATTTCCAAATGGGATCACAAAAGTATGTAAATTTTATTAAGGGAACTGTCGGTCATAAGTTAACAGGATTAAAGATTGTTTTAGATTGTGCAAATGGTGCAAGTTCAGCTTTAGCTCCTCAATTGTTTGCTGATTTAGATGCAGATATTATTACTGTCTCATCAAATCCTGATGGAATTAATATTAATCATGACTGTGGATCAACACATCCAGAAGCATTAGCAAAAGAAGTTGTTAAACATGAAGCTGACTTAGGATTTGCTTTTGATGGTGATTGCGATCGCTTAATTGCTGTTGATCATACTGGAACAGTGATTGATGGGGATTATATTATGTTCATTGTCGGACGTTATTTAAATGAAAAAGGATTATTAAAACAAGGAACTGTTGTTTCAACAGTTATGAGTAACTTAGGGTTTTATAATGCGATTGAAGCGAATGGCTTACAAAGTGTTCAAACTAAAGTTGGTGATCGTTACGTATTAGAAGAGATGTTAAAAAATGATTACAACTTTGGTGGAGAACAATCAGGGCACTTAATTTTCTTAGACTATGGAACAACTGGAGATGGAATGTTAAGCGCCGTTCAGTTAGCTAAAATCATTGTTGAAAAGGAACAATCATTAGCTGACTTAGCAAAGGAAATGCCTAAGTATCCACAGTTATTAAAAAATCTTCGTGTGGAAGATAAGCAGGCGATGATGACTAATGAACGTATTTTAGAAGTCATTAAAGAAGTTGAAGGTGAAATGAACGGAGAAGGACGTGTGTTAGTTCGTCCTTCAGGAACTGAGCCATTAGTTCGTGTAATGGTAGAGGCTAAAACAGAAGAGTTATGTGAACAATACGTAAATCGTATTTTAAACGTTGTTGAACAGGAATTAAAATAATAAAAAGAGGTGAATTTCACCTCTTTTTTCATAGGAAAATAAATAAAGACTTTTTCCTCCAATATATGATAAAAATATCATTTCAATATAATTAGCATATGATATAATGTATTTGTTGCTTTCTAGATGGGGAAGGAGGATAGCAAGGGTAGAGAGAGTTTTCTATTCAATGATAAGCGCCAGAGCTGTTAAGTTAGTAACAGCTGACGAGGTGAAGGTTAATCGATCTTTCGGCGGATGCCTTCCGGCTGTATACCTCAGTCGTAGTCTCCAAACAAAACTAAGAGGTAACTCTTATGACAAAATTGGAGAAAAAGGTAAATAAGAAAGCAGCTCTATTAAATGGATGATAATAAAAAAGGAGTTGTGACACTTATGTGTGGAATTGTTGGATATATTGGTCAGCAAGATGTTAAAGATATTTTATTAAACGGATTAGAAAAGTTAGAATATCGTGGATATGATTCAGCAGGAATTGCTGTCGTTAATGAAGCAGGAGTTCATATTTTTAAAGATAAAGGGCGTATTGCTCACTTACGTACAGTGGTTGATGAAACAGTTTCATCAACAGTAGGAATTGGACATACACGTTGGGCGACTCATGGTGCACCTAATCAACGTAACTCACATCCTCATCAATCAAGTACGGGACGTTTTACGATTGTTCACAATGGAGTAATCGAAAACGAATTAGAATTACGCCAAGAGTTTTTACCAAATTATAATTTTATTTCAGATACAGATACAGAAGTCATTGCTGCGTTAATTGAGCACTTTGTATTAGAAAAAGAAGATGTTGAATTAGCGATTCGTCACGTAATGAGTTTATTACATGGATCTTATGCGTTAGGTGTCATTGATGTCAATAATCCAGACGTGTTATATGCGGCTAAAAACAAATCACCGATGTTAATTGGATTAGGTGAAGGATTTAATATGATTGGTTCAGACGCAATGGCTATGTTACAATGTACGAATCAATTTGTTGAAATCGAAGATGAAGAGTTTATTAAGTTAACACGTGAAGGCGTAACGATTCACAATTTATTAGGTGTAACGATTAAGCGCGATCCATTCACGGCAGAATTAGATGCTTCTGATATTGAAAAAGGAACATATCCTCACTATATGTTAAAAGAAATTGAGGAACAACCTTATGTTATTCGTCGTATCGTTGAGCAATATTTTGAAGATGGACAAATTAAAATCAATCCAGAAATCGTTAATGCGGTTAAAGACGCTGATCGTTTATACATTATTGCAGCGGGAACAAGTATGCATGCTGGATTTGTTGGAAAACAATTATTTGAGCAATTAGCAGGAATTCCAACAGAAGTTCATATTTCATCAGAATTTGTTTACAATACACCAGTCATTAGCAAAAAACCATTATTCATCTTTATTTCTCAATCAGGAGAGACAGCAGATAGCCGTGCGGTTTTAGTAAAAATTAAGCAATTAGGTTATCCATCATTAACGATTACAAATGTTCCAGGATCAACGTTGTCTCGTGAAGCAGATCACACGTTATTATTATACGCAGGACCTGAAATTGCCGTTGCTTCAACAAAAGCATATACAGCACAAGTGGCAGTTCAAGCTGTTTTAGCGGCAAAAGTAGCGGGTAACACAGACTTAGATTTATCTCGTGAATTAGCGATTGTGGCTAATGTCATGGAAAGTATTACAGATGATAAAGAGCAATATGAAAGAATTGCAAAAGATTATTTAACTGAACGTAATTGCTTTTATATTGGTCGTCATGTGGACTATTATGTGGCATTAGAAGCTGCTTTAAAATTAAAAGAGATTTCTTATATTCAAACAGAAGGATTTGCAGCTGGTGAATTAAAGCACGGAACGATCGCTTTAATTGAAAAAGGAACACCAGTTATTGCAATTGTTTCTCAAGAATCAGTTAATTTAAATACACGTTCAAATGTAAAAGAAGTAAAAGCTCGCGGAGCGAATGCTGTGATTATTTCATTACGTTCGTTAAGTTCTGAGACGGATCAAATTGTGATTGATGATGTTCATCCGTTATTAACACCATTAGTGACGGTTGTTCCAACACAATTAATTTCATATTATGCAGCTTTACAACGTGGATTCGATATTGATAAACCACGTAACTTAGCTAAATCAGTAACAGTAGAATAAAATAAAAACACTCTCAATATTGAGAGTGTTTTTATTTTACCTCGTATAGTTGCCAATACACCCTATATATGGTAATATATGGTTATTAATTTGTTTAATAATGAGTGGTGATTTCATGAACGAGGTAATTGGAAAAACAATGTCTATTTTATATCGATATCGTCAGATGATTATTAATCATAAATTAAGGCCTTATGGACTTGGGAGTGGGCAGCATATCTTTTTAATTAACATTGCTAGACATGAAGGAATCAATCAAAAGGATTTAACTCATTTAGTAAAAATTGATAAGGCGACAACAGCAAAGGCTTTAAAGAAACTAGAAGACAGTGGTTATATTTATCGTCAATGCGATGAAGGGGATCGCCGATACAATCAACTTTTTTTAACAACAAAAGGGCATGAAATGATGCCGATTATTGTATCTACTTTAGGAGAGATTACAGATAGCTTGATTGAAGGATTAACAGAAGAAGAGCAGAATTATTTCTCAAAGTGTTTAGATACAATGCTAGATAACGCGCTTCATGTCGTTGATCAGTTAAGAAATGAGAAATAGATAATGAATTTGATGAGTATTTGATAACAGAGTCGTTGCAAATACTTGTATAGAAGGGGGATTATAGTTAATGAATCGGCAAAAGCTTTTAGGAGAAGAAAAAATTTCAAAGTTATTAATTCAATTTTCAGTGCCAGCTATTATTGGGATGGTTGTTAATACGTTATATAATATCGTCGAT
Organism: Turicibacter sp. TJ11; assembly: GCF_021497505.1. Lineage (NCBI taxonomy): Bacteria > Bacillati > Bacillota > Erysipelotrichia > Erysipelotrichales > Turicibacteraceae > Turicibacter > Turicibacter sp. TJ11. The sequence continues at coordinate 2,255,013 of NZ_CP069349.1, forward strand.
CGAATGTATATTGGTAATATTCCAGATATAGGAGGATTGGCATTAACAGGTGTAGGAATTACAATGCCCATTATGACGATTATTATGGCGTTTGGAATGTTAATCGGTGTTGGAACCAGTGCTCGTATTTCATTAAAGCTTGGAGAGCATAAGAGAGAGGAAGCAGAACACCATCTTGGAAATGCCTTTGTCTTAATTTTAATAACAAGTGTTATTATTACAGTTATGGGCTTAACTTTTATGAATCCAATTTTAAGATTATTTGGTGCTAGCCCTGAAACGGAAATTTATGCGGCACAATATATGCAAATTATTTTCTTAGGAACGATTTTTAATATGTTAAGCTTCGGATTAAATCACTCTATTCGTAGTGATGGAAATCCTAAAATCGCGATGTTCTCAATGCTAATTGGAGCGGGAACCAATATTATTTTAGATCCTATTTTTATTTTTTTATTAGGACTAGGTGTACGTGGGGGGGCGATTGCTACAGTTATTTCTCAAATGGCCTCAATGACTTGGATTTTATATTATTTTACAAAAGGTAAAGGGTCGATTAAAATTACACGTCAAACGATGAAACTTAAAAAATCAATTGTGATTAGTATTTTTTCAATTGGAATGAGTCCGTTTGCGATGCAGCTTGCTCAAAGTATCGTACAGGTTTTAGCTAATAATTCATTAAAAATTTACGGAGGAGATTTAGCAATTGGTGCGATGACGATTATTAGTAGTATTTCAATGATTTTTATGATGCCCATATTTGGTTTGAACCAAGGGTCGCAGCCTGTTATCGGCTATAACTACGGTGCTAAACAATATCATCGTGTTAAAGAAGCGATGAAAATTCTAGTTATCGTAGCGACAATGATTGTTTCAGTTGGATGGGTTTTAATCCAATTTGCACCGCAATTATTGATTGGTGTATTCGGTGCCAATCAGTCACTTCTAGAAATAGCTAAAACGGGGTTACGTATCTTTTTATTTATGTTACCAGCATTAGGTTTTCAATCGATTAGCTCAAATTATTTTCAATCAATCGGTAAAGCGAAAATCTCCATGTTTTTAAGTTTATTACGACAAGTTATTTTATTAATTCCGTGTTTAATTATTTTACCGCGTATCGGTGGTTTAGGATTAATGGGAGTCTGGTTAGCAGGTCCTGTAGCGGATGGATTAGCTTCGATTATTACTGGGATTGTTTTCTTTCATTCTGTTCGTCAATTAAATAAGGCAGAAGAAAATGAAACACAAACTTTTCATACAGAGAAGTCACTAAGAGCTTAAAGTAAGGAGGAGTTGAAATGAAAACAGTTATTTTAAAAGTTAATGGAATGAGTTGTCATCATTGTGTCAGTTCTATTCATGATGCAGTTACATCGATTGTTGGTGTCAAAGAAGTAAAGGTTGATTTAAAAGCAAAGTTAGTAGAGGTAGAATATGATGAAGCTTTTACTAACGAATTGTTAATGATTGAGTGTATTGAAGATCAAGGCTTTGATGTTAAATTATAAAAAAGTGTGCAATTGCGCACTTTTGTTTTTTTCAAAAAAAGTTATAATTTAATTGAGATAAGGTTATTCGGGATGACTTATCTTATAAAACAGGGGAATAAAAAAACATCTTTCTTTTTAAAGATGTTTTTTTATTTTGTAAATGAACTAATGTCCTGTTTAATTGAATCAATATCAACTCCTAAACGAGTTAAATAGCTATCTAGCTGTTGAATAAGTCGATCAGAACCAAGAAGGGTGTAAATTTCATAGGTACGTTTGAAGTGTAAGAATGCTTCCTTTTCATCACCAAGATGATAAAGTGCAGTTCCTTTTGTTGCCGTGAGATCCCCTAAATAAATATAGACAAATTTACAATGTGCCAGATTAATTCCTTTAGATGCTATTTCAATGCTTTTATTGTATTGTTTTTCTTGAAGATAAAATTGTGATAGATAAAAATGGGCACGTAAAATATGATAGGTTTCGATACTTTCATAATTGGCAAGACGATTATCAATTGTTGAATGTAGGAGTTCAAAAGCCTCTTTTTTTCGATCTAACTGAAACAGACAGATGGCTTTATCAGTGTTAATTCCCACTTCTTCGATAGTAAAAATATGTGTGCATTCAATCCCGTTTTCATCAGTGATTAAAAAGGTTTTTAATGATTCTTCAATCAACTCTAACGCTTTTTTAGGATTATTGTATTTTTTAAGTTGAATGACTCCTTTTTGATAGATGTGAAATTGCTTGCCTATTCCAAATTGAAAGTCTGTTAAACATTCACATTCTTTAACTAATTCTTCGAGCTTCGTATAATCTCCAGTCGTTGTGCATTTTTTCATTTCATGAATATAGTGAGTGGTTTGTTCATAGTTATGATAATAACACTGTTCAATGAGTAATTTAATATCGACATGAAGTTTATTACATAGTTGATAAAGAAGAATTAAACTCGGATTTCGTTTTCCATTTAAGATTTTATTTAAATGATCGCGTGGGGTAATGCCCGCTGCTAATTCACTTTGAGTCATCCCTTTTTCAGTTGCTATTTCTTTTAACTTTTGCGTTAATAACTGAAAGTTAATATAATAACCATTTAAGTTTGGAAATCTGTGATCTGTCATGTTGTCCTCATTTCTTTATATGATAAGATTTCTATCTATTATTATAAAATATATGTTAATAGGAAGTCATTAGATAAGCCTAAATAATTTATTATAAAATAGTAACTATTCAGCCACCAAGTAAACGAATTCCGTTTATTGGTGGTTTTGTTAATGATATGTAGCTCTCGTGAATAACTTACCTATTTATAAGATTTACGTTATAATATCCTTACTATTCCAACTTTAGAAGAAGGTGTCATCTTATGTCAGAATCTGAAATCATCAAAGTTTATCATGAAGGAATTCAATCCGTCATTACTTTAGTTCAAGGACTTTCCACTCAAATCTCTGATTTATCTCAAACGATTGAGAAACAAAATAAAATCATTTCAGATTTAGATGCTCGCCTTAAAAAACTTGAAAAACAATCAAATAAAACAAGTCAAAACAGTCGTGGGTTCCCTGCCCTGCGATAGCAGACATCACCCACTAGTAGGGTAATAACCTCCCTCAACCGATGGTTTTAAAAAGACAAAAAGTTTGCGTCAACCTTCAAATAAAAAACCGGGTGGTCAAGTCGGACATCAAGGTTCAACCTTAAAAATGATAAAAGATCCGGATCATGTCGTCACACATCATCCGAAAATTTGCCGAGGGTGTGGGTGTTGTTTAGAAAACGTTGAACCTCAAAAAACGATTCGACGTCAAGTTTTTGATTTACCGAGATTAAGGCTTCAAGTCACTGAGCATCAATCTCAAATTAAAGTATGTCCTAACTGTCACTTTAAAAATGAAGGACTATTTCCGAAACATGTCACACAACCGACACAATATGGGCCACATTTAACAAGTGTATTAACTTATTTCAGTCACTATCAATTGATTCCTTTCAACCGTCTGAAACAATTGACTCAAGATATTTTCAAAGCGACCATCAGCCAAGGAACACTGGTGAATATGACGAAACGATGTGATGAGTTATTAGAAACGACTGAAGCTTCAATCAAAGAAAATCTTTTGGCATCAAATCATCTTCATTTAGATGAAACAGGCTGTTATGTCAATGGAAAGAGACACTGGCTTCACGTGACTTCAAATCAAAAATTCACGCATTACTTTGTTCATGAAAAGCGTGGCTCTCAAGCCATTGAAGCCAATGGCATTCTTCCCTCTTTCAAAGGAACCGTCATCCATGACCATTGGACCCCGTATTTTAAATATGATGATTGTACGCATGCTTTATGTAACGTTCATCATTTAAGAGAGTTTAAAGGAATCATCGATTTTGAGAACCAACAGTGGGCAAAAAACATGACGAAATTATTACTTGAAGCTAAAACTTATTCAGAAGAGACGGAATATCCTTTACCCTTATCTAAAATACAGGAGTTTGAGAAACGATACCAACAAATCATCGAAGAGGGTTACCGTGAGAATCCTTTAAAACTGCATGAAAAGAATACGGATTCCGTTCGATTACTCAATCGTTTATCGAAACGACAAGAAGAAGTATTAGAATTTCTGTATCAAGTTGAAGTTCCGTTTGATAATAATTTAGCTGAGCGTGATGTCCGAATGACTAAAACTAAACAAAAAATATCCGGATGTTTTCGAACAGAAAAAGGGGCTCATTGTTTCGCCCGAATCAGAGGTTTCATCTCTACTTGTCAAAAGCAAGGATTAAATATTATCGAAAGTATTGAAACCATTTTAATGGGAAATACGATTCAATTTTCATAACATTCACAAGGAGTACTTCACTAAACGAGCACTCCTTTTTGTGATACTCTTTTCTACTAGGCTGAATAGTTACATAAAATATTACAATTGTCGAAAAATGTATGATTTCGACAGAATTCGTGATATAATATCTTACTGTAACATGAATAAAATCCTCATGCTGTTGGCAGAATCCAGCTTTATCAAAAATAGGAGGTCTAGTTTTACGAACGCAGACTTATTTTGTGATGCGTTTGTTTAATCATGATCTTATCTGCTCCTGTTTTTTCTTAGGAGTTTTTTTATTGTTATAAACTAGAAGATAAGGGTGATTATTATGACAAATGAATTAATTGCAGTATTGTTCATCATTGTTAACTTTTTCTTAGTTGTCCTAAGCTACAAGCTATTTGGTCGAAAAGGATTATATGCATATATTACAATGAGTGTTATTGCGGCTAATATTCAAGTAGCTAAAACAACAACTATTTTCGGAATTGCAACAACTCTAGGAAACACGATGTTTAGTGGAATTTTCTTAGCGACTGATTTATTAAGTGAAAAATATGGGAAAAAAGCTGCGATGACAGCTGTATTTATCGGGTTTTTCACGCAATTATCGTTTTTAATTGTAACTCAGTTTTCATTATTCTTTACGCCACATGAGTCAGATTGGGCACAACCTCATATGGATGGATTATTTAGTTTAGCTTTACCAGTTTTCACAATCGCGGGATTAAGTTCATTCATCGTTTCTCAAAATATAGATGTGTTTATTTTCCATCTTATTAAGGAAAGATTCCCAGAAGATAAATGGTTATGGTTACGAAATAACGGTAGTACGTTAATTAGTCAATTTGTAGATACATTTATTTTTACGGCAATTGTTGTGATGTTTGGTTTATGGAGCATGGACGTTGCTGTTGAAATTTTCTTCATTACATATTTCTTTAAAGTGATTTTAAGTATCTCGGATACACCATTTGTTTATTTATTAAAGAAAGTTGATCCGTTAGATTTATAAGATATAGACCAGCCTTTTTGGCTGGTTTTTTTATTCATAATGATTTTCCTAGAAGTAGATTAAAAGAAGAGAAGTGTTAAAAATCATTAAATTAACCTTATTAATAGTTTTATCAATTCACTTATACATTTGGCTATACAGACGGAAAATTAAAATTGATCTTTGGGTATTTAAGTCAAACTCTGTAAAGTTAGATATAAAGTAGGGTGTACAGACGAATGAACTCAATGTGCTTAATTTTGATAAAAATACGTTATTTTTTAGAAATTAGTGATGTCAAAGTTAAGAAAATAGTAGTAAAAGACTTAAATGAATTAAATAGTTTTTTGTTGATAGGGGTCATCCCTGTAAGAAGTCAAATAGAAAAAGCAAGAACTATTCGTTCTTGCTTTTTTAGTCACCCACTCCAAAGTCAGTGTTATTCCATAAAACTTCTAAATGATTAACATCATCTAACCATTTATATTCTTCATAGAACCATTCTTTAAGTTTTGGATCGGGTTTAATTATCGTTGTATTTTCACAATAAACATTTACGGTTGCATGATCAAATTGATTTAAAACAATATCAATATCACGTTTAATCATTTCTTTTGTTTGGCCCTTTATTCCAACCATGATACAAGGAGAATCAAAATATTTTTTTAACTCCTCAACACTTTGAAAAGGAGCTCCTTTTTTTAAAAACTTTTCACGAAAATCGTAATCAAATGACTCGACTCCAGTTTTAAACATTATATCGATTTCTAGACGATTACGCATTTTATCTAGATGGTTTCGATAAATCCAATGGGCCTCAGCGAACAGTTTCTTAAATTCATGTTCATCGATTGTTGACTTAATCATCGTTAATGTTTCTTTAGGCAAATCAAAAATATTTCCTGAGTTGATGACTTCAAACGTATCATAAATCCCTTTAACATTTGATAACACTTCTTTATTTAATTGGTTCATTTCTTCAACGTTGGTTGAGTTGTCACCAATGTAGTCACAAAAGGCGCATTTTCCATAGGCACACGGGCGACTTTTAAGAAGAACGATTTCACGTGGAAATTTTTCTTTTATAATATTATATCTATCCATTATTATCACCTGTTTTAGTATATCAAATATCATTAACATATGACTCGTAATGTGTCTTAATTTAATAGCTATTTTTTGGGAATGATAAATAGTTTTTATGGTAAAATGAAACTAATTCATGGTGGTTAGGTGGGATGTTGTGTTGACAACTTTAGAATATATGAAAAAAGCATTTGGTTATATTGCTTTAATGTTTATTATTATTTTTTGGGGTTTTATTTTTTCAAATCATTTTATTTATTCTGTTAAAGGACAGTATTTTGAGAATTATTTATCCATTTATACAAATGCGCACGATCTGTTATTTCAAAAAACGTTGCCTATGTGGTCGTTTAATTTCTTTTTAGGTGGAAACTTTCTAGGAGCTCAAAATGTATATTCGGTCTTTAATCCATTTTTTTTATTGACGCTACCTTTTTCAACTAGTCTATTACCTAAGTTATACTTCCCGCTACTTCTACTAAAAACATTACTAGCAACCTGGTCCTTGTCATTATATATGCGGCAAACGAAGTGGTTTAAGGGGCATACCATTTTAGTGGCAAGTATCTTATATCTTTATAATGGGTGGTATTTAAGTAATTTAAGTGAATTTGTTACGATCGAGTTACTTTTCTTTGTTCCGCTTGTACTTTATGGAATTGAGAAACTTCTGTCTTCTGGTCGTAAGAGGTACTTTGTAGCGACTTATACGATCATGCTGCTTTCACATTTCACCTTTACAGCGTTATCCTTACCTTTTTTCATTGTCTATATCTTTATTCGTTTGAAAATAGAAAGAGAAAAAAGTCGAGAAATTTTTGTTGATGATGTGAAGAAGTTTTTCATCTCAACAATTTTAATTGCTGGAATCAACATGATCTTTATCTTACCTTTATGTCTTGCACTAAATGCTATGTCTATAGAATTAAGGGAGGGCATCACTTTAGGATCATTATTAGGACTTTTTGTTCAAGGATTATTTCCGCCTTTTCATGAGTCCTTTAAAGGATCAATCATGTTTGCTAAGAATATAAGTTTTGTCCCACTTTATCAATCGGCTTTAGTTGTATTAATAATTCCTCAATTTATCAAGTTAGTAAGTAAAGAGGCAAGAAGAATAACTGTTTTTTCATATATACTTATCTTAATGGTTGTGTTTTTGACTCAGTCACTTGAATTAGTGAATGTGACGTCGCTGGCTCCTTTAAATACGAATGTGATTTCAATCTTTTTAATTTTGTTTAACACGTTAATAGTGGCTTATGTTTTTAATGATTTAAGATTAGTTAATATCAATCTATTAAGACAAACGACTAGTTTCTTTAAAGAGTTGCTGCTGATCGTATTAGGAGGTGTTTTTCTCTTTCAACTGTACTTAAAACACCCCAAATTATCTTCTTTAACAGGAAATGACATCATAGATGAGTTAATTGTTTTATCTCCTTATTTAATGTTAGGGTTAATGATTATTTTCATGATGAAATTATACCGCGTTATTCTTAGTAAAATAGTAGAAGGGGATCAGACATTTAGTTGGAAGACTATTGTTTCTTTTTTGATGATTGAATGCATTGTCGTGTCTCATGTTTACTTTGCGACCAATCAAGAGCAGTCTGTCTTTGTTAAAAATTATATGGTAGATGAGCAGTCCATCACGAATAAGACATACGCGGTCGTAAATTACTTACAAGCGATAGACCCAGAGTTTTACCGCATCATTAATAGTTATGAAATTCAGTATAATGAGCCGCTTTATCAAGGGTATAACGGGTTTTCGATTGCTAATCCATATCTTGTCTCATCTTCACATGATGTTTCGTGGATGTTAGATGAACGCGTTAAAAAAAGTCTGTCTATTTCAGCAATGGATTATATGCTAACAACCGCGTTATCGGCGAAGTATTACTTTACCGCGGATTATGAAGTCCCGCTTCCTGGCTATCAATACTATGACCGTATTTCAGGAATTACCATTTATGAAAATGAGTACTTTATTCCTGTTGGAACGAGCAGTCTTTATTATGTATTAGAATCTGAATTCAACAAACTAAATCGTCAACAGCAACACTATGTATTTTTGAAATGCATTATTTTAGAAGATGAACGTTTAGCACAAACTTATGGTTTACAGTCGTTTGACCTTACACTATTACCAGAAAATCTAGGTGAGATTCAATACTTTGAGGCGGCTCAAATGCGTCAAATGCTCGGGGCAAAAGAAGTCAGGTATGAACCAAATAAAATTAAACATGATTATGTGACGTCATCTAAGACATTACTGACTTATTCTATTCCTTATAATGAAGGATGGATAGCTTATGCAAACGGGAAAGAAGTTCCTATTTATGAAGTAAATGATGGGTTCATTGGAATTGGTCTATCTGAGGGTGGAGAATATGAGATTGAGCTTATTTACTGCTCACCGGGATTTGGCCTTGGCTTTTCTGTTTCAGCTATTACATGTTTAATTATCCTTTCAAACTTTTATCACAGTTATGATCGTCGTAAAAAAATTGCCTCAATGTAGTTTGAGGCAATTTTTATTTGATAATGTGTATACTAAAGATAGATTTAACATAAGGAGAAGTGCTATGAAATTTAATTTTAAATGGATGATGAGTCTTTTTCTTGCTATCATTTTAATTTATCAAACGAATGTATCTTGTAAAGCGGAAAATATAGCTACACCTACCGATTTGCTAGTTCAGTTAAATGAAGCCTCTACCATTACGGTGAAAAAGAGTTGGTTTTCATTTAATAAACATTATAAAGTGTATGTTGAAGGTGAAAAAGTTGGTGAGATGGAGGGACTTTATTTTAACATTTTTGGAGAACGATTAGTGTTAAAAGACTTAAAGGGAAATGTTTATGGATCAGAACAGCAGGTGAAACGTTTTAATGTACGATTAAATCGAATAGCACAAGTTTATAATGGAGCGGATGATCCGGTTGGATTTATTGGAGAGCAAGTGATTCGTGATTTTTTTAGATGGGGAAAAACCTTTCACTTTTATGACACGAGCTTTAATGAAATTGCGATTTCAAAGCAACGTTGGTTTAGAATTTTTTCAGAATATATGATTGAAGACATGAACGGTGAAATGTTGTATAAAGTAAAGAAAAAATGGTCATTATTTACGACCACTTATGAAATCACCATTTATAATTCAACGATTTTACCTGTTGAACAGGCGTTATTTTTAACAGTGATTTTAAATTCTATAGATGAAGTAGATGAAAACAGCGAGTAAAAGGAAGAAGTGTATCATTCTTCCTTTTTATTGCGTATAATAGGTTTGAACCCAGTAATTTCTGTTAAAAAAGTCCTTATTATGAGGAATTATTTTCTATTATTTATTAATAAATGTAAATATTAGTTTTTTTTTGATAGACCCTTAAATTTTGTGGACGATTGTCATATAATAGTAAAGACTATAGTTTAGGAGATGGTGAACAATGTTCATTAAGATAGATGACATAAATATTTATTATGAAGTAGAGGGACAGGGGCACCCAATTCTGTTATTACATGGGTGGGGACAAAGTGTTGCTGCGTTTAAGCCAGTATTCGATTATTTAAAGCAAAATTTTCAAGTTTATAGTTTAGATTTTCCGGGATTTGGACAAAGTGAAGAACCAAAAAGTATTTGGTCGGTTTATGATTATGCCGATATGGTAGAAAAATTTGTTAAACAATTAGAGATTAAAAGCCCAACTATTTTTGGTCATTCTTTTGGTGGACGTGTTGGGATTATTTATGCAGGTCGTCAAAATGATTTAAATAAGTTAGTCTTAATCGATAGTGCAGGAGTTAAACCGAAACGTGGATTAGATTACTATATGCGAGTTTATACTTATAAGCTAGGTAAAAAAGTATTAAGCTTACCAGGACTACGTGCGTATAAAGAAAAAATGATGGAGAATGCAGGATCGTCTGACTATAAAAATGCCTCACCGATGATGCGTCAAATTATGAGTAAAGTCGTTAATGAAGATTTACAGCATTTAATGCCATCCATCAAAGCAGAAACGTTACTTGTATGGGGTGAATTAGATGATGCCACTCCATTAAGTGATGCGAAGATTATGGAACAAAAAATTTCTGGATCTGGATTAGTGGTCTTCAAAGGAGCGGGACATTATTCTTATTTAGATTGTTTAGGACAATTTTTCCGTGTTATTGATGTGTTCTTAGAAAAAGAAAGAGGTGAATAATCGATGAGTATGATTTTAGGTGTTTTATTAGGAATTTTAAGTTTGGCTTTACTTTGGACACTGTGGGGACGTATGAGTCATGCCCTTCAAATGCTACAGCAATGTCATTATATGAATGATCGCTTTACGACATGGATTGCTGGGCATCGTTTAGTTGCGTTACCTGCACCACTGTCAGTCTTAGTGATTGCCTACTGGGCGTTATTAGTGATTAGTTTCTTATTTCCACTTCCATCGTCAGTTTTAAGTGTTGGAACAATCGTTATCGGTATATTAGGGTTAGGAATGATTAAGATTAGTAGTGGAGTTTCAAAGGAATCGAAAAAACCACTAAAAATGACGGCTCGTGTGTGGCGTATCGTTGCAACAGGAAGCATTATCATGTTATTAATTGCTGGATTAAGTTCATTATTTTTAAATGCAAGTGGTAGTATTCTACTTTCACAGATTACAGGTTGGTTATTAACCTTTAACCTATTTGCTTATTTATTAATGTTACTTGCCAATCAGTTAAATAAACCGATGGAAAATAGTATTCGATTAGGGTTTATTAATGATGCGCGTCGTATCATCAAAGGATCGCCATCATTAGATGTAATTGGTGTAACTGGAAGCTATGGAAAAACGAGTACCAAACACGCGTTAAATGCTATTTTATCAGAACAGTTTAATACGTTAATGACACCTGAAAGTTATAATACGCCAATGGGAATTACGATCACGATTCGTAATTATTTAAAACCCATCCACAGTAAATTTATTGCGGAAATGGGTGCCTATAAAGTTGGAGAAATCAAGGAGTTATGTGAGATTGCTTATCCAAAATACGGAGTATTAACATCAGTTGGGCCACAACATTTAGAAACATATAAAACAATTGATAACGTTAAACGAACAAAATTTGAGTTAATTGAATATTTACCGCAAGATGGAATTGGTTTTATTAACATCGATGATGAAAATATTCGTGATTACTATGAAACAAAGTTTACTGGAAAATGTACCGTTTATACGTATGGAATTGAACGTGAAGCAGACTATCGAGCAAGTGATATTGTGGTGAGCGAAAAAGGTACAACGTTTAATGTGACATTCCGAGATGGAAGTGTTCATCAATTCCAAACGAAGTTATTAGGACTTCATAATATTTATAATACGGTTGCTAGTATTGCTTTAGGAAACGAACTAGGAATTCCAGTAGAAAAAATGCAAGTGGCTGTTCGTAAGATGAAGCCAGTCACGCATCGATTAGAATTACGTCGAAATGGAAACTTTACGATTATTGATGATGCTTTCAACTCAAATCCAGTCGGATCAAAAATGGCGTTAGAAGTTTTAGGACAAATGAATGGAAAACGTATCGTTTTAACACCTGGAATGGTTGATTTAGGGACAGCTCAATTTGAATTAAATAAAGCCTTTGGAACTTACATGAAAGATACATGTGACTATGTCATCTTAGTCGGTAAAAAACAAACAGAGCCAATTCAAGAGGGATTAAAAGAAGTCGGATTTGATGAAGACAAAATTACCGTTGCTGAAAACTTAACTGAAGCGTTTAAAGTGATGTATGAAGTGGTAGAACCAGGAGCGTTTGTTTTAATTGAAAATGACTTACCTGAATTATTTGCTGAATAATTGCTGTAGCTGTAGATGACAAATTAAACTTTATAGAAAGTAGGGAAGTGGGATGGATGATCAAGTTTTAGACTTTATTAAAAAGGTTCAATCAATTTCACAGATTGGCTTATCATTTTCAACCGATCCATATGCGGTTGATAATTACAAAGAATTAAAAGAGATAAGTATTAAGATGTTACATGATTATACATCGTTACCTTTGAATGAATGTGACTTGTATAAAGATTTTACTTATCCAACCCCTCAACCTGCTGTACGTTCACTAGTTATTAACGAAGATCAAGTGTTGCTAGTTAAAGAGAAAGATAGCGGACTTTGGTCTTTACCAGGTGGTTGGTGTGATATTGATTGCTCACCTAAAGAAACTGCAATCAAAGAAACATTTGAAGAATCAGGATATGTCATCGATTGTACGAAGTTATTAGCAGTTTTTGATAGAAGAAACTATATTAAAAAGTCAGTATACGATGTGTATTGTCTATATTTCCTAGGGAATGTCGTAGCGGGAGAACCGAAATGTAATCATGAAACTGAGGATATTGGTTGGTTTAACATTTCATCTTTACCGCCGCTTTCTCGTAAAAATTCAATTGAAGAGATTCAAAAGGCCTATGAAGTTTATCAAAAAAATTTAGAGACATATTTTGAATAATTGATACAAAAAATGTTTCTTAAGAGAGCTATTTCTTGATAAAATAAACATATGTTTTTACGTTCAGATAAGGTATACTTGAAGAAGGATACTAAACTTAAATTAAAGGGGGCTTCCTCATGAAGTTAAAAGTTGGTGTGTTTTTTGGTGGTGAGTCTGTAGAACACGAAATTTCAATTATTTCTGCTAATCAGGCGATGCATGCCATCGATCGAACAAAATATGATGTTGTGCCAGTTTATTTGTCTAAAAAACGTGAATGGTACACAGGTGAGGCATTATTCGATGTCAAAGAATATAAAAATTTAGATGCGTTATTAAAAAAATGTCAACGTATTATTATTGTACCTAATAACGGTAAAATTCAAATCGAACGTTATCCAGCTAAAAAGTTTGGAAGCAATGTGGTTAATACAATCGATGTTGCTATTCCAGTTATTCATGGAACAAATGGTGAAGACGGGGCATTACAAGGATTCTTCGAATTAAATGGAATTCCTTATTCAGGATGTGAAGTCGCTGCTGCAGCAGTAGGGCAAGATAAAGTGTTTATGAAAAACATTTTACGTGATTCAGGATTACCAATTACAAAATATGTTTGGTATTACTCATCAGATTGGTATGCAAATCAAGAATCTTGTTTAGATACAATTGAAGAAAAATTAATGTACCCAGTTATGATCAAGCCTGCTAGCTTAGGATCAAGTGTTGGGATTTCTAAAGCAACTGATCGCGCATCATTAGAAGAAGGAATTACAGAAGCGATTAGTTACGACAATAAATTTATTGTTGAAGAAATGGTCACTCAATTAGTAGAAGTTAACTGCTCGGTTATTGGAGATTTCTCAAGTGCAAAAGCATCAGTTTTAGAAGAAGTGATGGGATCAGACGAATTCTTAAGCTTTAAAGATAAGTATGAAGGTGGAGGAGGTTCTAAAGGAGCCAAATCTTCTGGAACTAAATCACAAGGGATGGCAAGTACAAACCGTATTATCCCAGCCCGTTTAACAGAAGAAGGAACAAAATACGTTCAAGATCTTGCTTTACAAACATTCCGTGTATTAGGTAGTGCAGGAGTTGCTCGTATTGACTTCTTAATCAATGCAGAAGATAATAACGTGTATGTGAATGAAATTAATACCATTCCAGGATCATTATCATTTTATTTATGGGAAAAAACAGATCGAAACTTTACTGAGTTAATGACAAGTCTTGTTGAATTAGCATTAAAACGTCAACGTGAACGTGAAAGCTTAACATTCTCATTTGAGTCTAACGTTCTTGCATTACAAGGTGGAGGAACAAAAGGTGCTAAAGGCACAAAAGCCTAAGCGTTAATCAAAAGGAACTGACTAACAAGAGTCAGTTCCTTTTTCATTCGTTAAATGAAGTAAAGATTGTAATTTAGATTAAAGTGTAGCTTTACAATGAATCGTAAAATTAAAAAATATAATTTATTTTTAAGTTTTAAGAGATAATTAATGAATTAAGAGCAAAATAAAAAGTAGAGATTTAATCTCTACTTTTTATCCTTTATGCTCAATAGAAACATCAACTGGACGAGTGACAACTTGATCAACTAATCCGTAAGCTACTGCTTCTTCAGCTGACATGAAGTTGTCACGTTCAGTATCTTGTTCAATTTTTTCAAGTGGTTGACCTGTTTGAGCAGATAAAATGTGATTTAATTTATCACGAGTTTTTAAAATATGTTTTGCAGCAATGGCAATCTCAGTGGCTTGTCCTTGTGCTCCACCTAATGGTTGATGGATCATCACTTCGCTATTAGGCAAGGCAAATCGTTTACCTTTAGCACCAGCTGAAAGTAAGAATGCACCCATTGAAGCTGCCATCCCAACACAGATAGTTGATACATCACATTTGATATAATTCATTGTATCAAAGATAGCAAATCCTGCTGTTACTGATCCACCAGGGCTATTAATATAAAGGTTAATATCTTTATCTGGATCCTCAGCAGCTAAGAATAGAAGCTGAGCTACAACGATGTTAGCTGTATAATCATTAATTTCACCACTTAACATAATAATACGATCTTTTAATAATCGAGAATAAATATCGTATGCACGCTCACCGTGAGCTGTTTGTTCAATGACTGTTGGTACTAAATAACTACTCATAGGACACCCCTCTTTGTATAAAAATTCTATAGCACATTTTACCACAATTGGACAAAAAAATATAGCATTGCGTGGGCCATACTCTATTTTAATGTTGTGAGTGGTAATATATTCATTTTTCAATGAAAAAAGTTTAACATTTTTGTTAACAATTTGTTATTATAAACGCTTACATTGGTTTATAACTTGATTATCATGGTACAAATTGTTAGAATAAAAATGTAGTAATTTTTCACAATATAATATGTGTCTAATAAACACGTAGATGTGAAAAGTAACCAATTTTATAATATCTTAGGAGGAATCTACACATGGCTGTTAAAGTAGCGATTAATGGATTCGGGCGTATCGGACGCTTAGCTTTACGTTTAATGATCGAAAACAATAACTTCGAAGTAGTTGCAATCAACGACTTAACTGATGCTAAAACATTAGCTCACTTATTCAAATACGATTCAGCTCAAGGACGTTTCAACGGAGACATCGAAGTTAAAGAAGGTGCTTTCGTAGTAAACGGAAAAGAAATCAAAGTTACTGCTGAACGTAACCCAGAATTATTACCTTGGGGAGAATTAGGAGTAGACGTAGTATTAGAATGTACTGGATTCTTCACTTCACAAGAAAAAGCTGGATTACACTTAAAAGCAGGAGCTAAAAAAGTTGTTATCTCTGCACCAGCTACAGGAGATATCAAAACTGTAGTTTACAATGTAAACCAAGATATCTTAGACGGATCTGAAACAGTTATCTCAGGAGCTTCTTGTACAACTAACTGTTTAGCTCCAATGGCTAAAGTATTAAACGATAAATTCGGTGTACAAAAAGGATTCATGACTACAATCCACGCTTACACTAACGATCAAAATACATTAGATGCACCACACGCTAAAGGTGACTTACGTCGTGCTCGTGCTGCTGCTGCATCAATCGTTCCTAACTCAACAGGAGCTGCTAAAGCTATCGGTTTAGTAATCCCTGAGTTAAACGGAAAATTAGATGGTGGAGCTCAACGTGTTCCAGTTATCACTGGTTCATTAACTGAGTTAGTATGTACTTTAAACACTAAAGTATCTGCTGCTGAAATTAACGAAGCAATGAAAGCTGCTGCTAACGAATCATTCGGATACACTGAAGAAGAATTAGTATCTGCAGACATCATCGGAATTTCTTACGGATCATTATTCGATGCAACTCAAACAAAAGTTATGGAAGTTAACGGAGAGCAATTAGTTAAAGTTGCTGCTTGGTATGACAACGAAATGTCTTACACTAACCAATTAATCCGTACTTTAGGATACTTCGCTTCTTTAATTAAATAATTTTAGTTAAGCGATATATTAGAAGCTATCCCACTCGGGATAGCTTTTTTTTATTTTTCAAGTGACAATGGGTCGATGAAAGATTAGAATAAAAATAATAAATTAGGTCATGTTAAACAAAGAGGTGAGTGGTATGAATGTTGCTATTTTAGCGATTGGAAATGAGGTTCTTAGTGGGAAGACAATTAATACAAATAGTGCATTTATCGCAAAACAAATCGAGCAATTAGGTGGAAAGGTCACACATCAACAAGTTGTTCCTGATAATGAAGATGAAATCGTACGTGGATTACAGACGGCATATGAATATGCTGAGATGGTCATTACCATTGGTGGATTAGGTCCAACAGTCGATGATTTATCAAGAGATGGAGTGGCTAGATATTTTAAAACAGAGCTAGTTTTTGATGAAGGTATTTACGAAGGGATTTGTGATTACTTCAAACGTAGTAAAAAAAACATTCCGTTTAATAATCAACGTCAGGCGTTTCGATTTAAAGAAGGTTTAGTCTTACCAAATCATAATGGAACAGCACCGGGATTATTTTTAAGCCAAGATAACCAATCCGTTTTCTTACTACCTGGACCTCCTGCGGAACTTGAATTAATGTTTTTAGAGAGTGTCAAACCCTATTTGGTTGAAAAAATAGGAGAGCGTAAAATTAGTAAAAGTTATCGCCTATGTGGGATTGGTGAGTCTTATGCTGAGGAAATGATTTTACATTTGTATGACCGTTATCCACACTTAAACATAGCCCCATATTGTGCTCCAGATAAAGTCGATTACATTGTCTCAACGATGGATGGTTATGAATCAGAGTTAGAAAACTTTGATCAAGAATTTAAAGAACTAATGAAAGATTACTACATAGGTAATCAAGAGACGGATTTGGCAGAAGTGATTGTTACTCTTCTTCAAGAAAAGCGGCTAAAAATAGCAACGGCTGAAAGTAGTACCGGAGGTTTGCTTTCATCTGCTCTTGTGAACGTTTCTGGAGCCTCTAGCGTGTTTTTAGAAGGAGTTGTAACATATAGTTATGAATCGAAGCTAAATCGCTTAAACATTGATAAAAAGCGTTTAATGGAGTTTGGTGCGGTTTCAGAAGAAATTGCTTCTGATATGGCAGTTAATTTAGCTAAACTAACAGGCGCTGATATTACGATCGGAATCACTGAAATTGCAGGGCCCAATGGTGGAAGTGAAACGAAACCAGTTGGATTAGTTTACATCGCGATCTATGTGTGTGGGCAAATTCATTTAAAATCATACATTTTTAATGGAAATCGTGAAAAAATAAGACAGCGTACTGTAGCTGAAGGATTATATTGGCTTCATTACTATATAAAAGCGCTTTAACAAAAGGTAATGTTTGAATTATATGTTAAAAAGCGTTAAAATAATATTGTGAAAAATAATTTAAGGAGGACTCATCACATGAACAAAAAAACTGTTAAAGATGTTGAGTTAAATGGAAAGAAAGTCCTTGTACGTGTTGATTTTAACGTACCAATGAAAGACGGAAAAATTACAAATGACAATCGTATCGTAGCGGCATTACCTACAATCAAATACATCTTAGAAAATGGTGGACGTGCTATCTTATTCTCTCACTTAGGAAAAGTGAAAACTGAAGAAGATAAAGCATCTAAATCATTACGTCCAGCTGCAGAGCGTTTAGCTGAATTATTAGGAAAAGATGTTAAATTTATCCCTGAAACTCGTGGAGCTGAATTAGAAGCTGCTATCGCTGAGTTAAAAGACGGAGAAGTTTTAATGTTTGAAAACACTCGTTTCGAAGATTTAGATGGTAAAAAAGAATCTAAAAACGATCCTGAGTTAGGAAAATATTGGGCTTCTTTAGGAGATATCTTCGTAAACGACGCATTCGGTACTGCACACCGTGCTCATGCATCAAACGTTGGAATATCTGCTAACTTAGAAGCTGTAGCTGGATTCTTATTAGAAAAAGAAATCGAATTCATCGGTGGAGCTGTTGATGCACCTCAACGTCCAATGGTTGCTATCTTAGGTGGAGCAAAAGTATCTGATAAAATCGGAGTTATCGAAAACT
Source organism: Turicibacter sp. TJ11 (assembly GCF_021497505.1). Lineage (NCBI taxonomy): Bacteria > Bacillati > Bacillota > Erysipelotrichia > Erysipelotrichales > Turicibacteraceae > Turicibacter > Turicibacter sp. TJ11. Next base: position 2,273,466 of record NZ_CP069349.1, read on the forward strand.
TATTAGATAAAGCTGACAAAGTATTAGTTGGTGGAGGAATGATGTTTACATTCCTTAAAGCTCAAGGTAAAAACATTGGTAAATCTTTATGTGAAGAAGATAAATTAGATTTAGCAAAAGCTTTATTAGAAAAAGGTGGAGACAAATTAGTTTTACCAATCGATACAGTTGCTGCTAAAGAATTCTCTAATGACACTGAATTCCGTGTTGTTTCAGTTGATGAATTAGCTGATGACGAAATGGGATTAGATGTTGGACCTGCTACTGTTGAGTTATTCTCTAACGTATTAAAAGATGCTAAAACAGTTGTATGGAATGGACCAATGGGTGTATTCGAAATGTCTAACTTCGCTAAAGGAACAATCGGTGTATGTGAAGCAATCGCTAACTTAGAAGGTGCTATCACAATCATCGGTGGTGGAGATTCAGCTGCTGCTGCAATGCAATTAGGATACGCTGATAAATTCTCTCACATCTCAACAGGTGGAGGAGCTTCTTTAGAATATTTAGAAGGTAAAGAATTACCAGGTGTTGCTTCATTAAGCGAAAAATGCTGTGGATGTGGATGCAAATAATTTTTTAAATTAAACTAAAAGGAATTCACCTTTTTGTGGATTCCTTTTTTAAAGCAAAGTACGTGATCAAAAGTTACATAAAATATGAATTAGAGGTGAGTTTCATGAGAAAACCAATCATCGCAGGAAACTGGAAAATGAACAAAAATTATGATGAAGCTGTAGAATTCATCAAAGCTGTAGCAGACAAAGTGCCAAGCTCAGATAAAGTAGAAACTGCTATTTGTGCGCCAGCATTATACTTACGTTCATTAGTTGAACATCAAGGAGAAAACTTACGTATTGGTGCTCAAAATATGCACTTCGAAGCTAACGGTGCATTCACTGGAGAAATCGCTCCAGGTATGTTAAAAGACTTAGGAGTAACTTATGTTATCTTAGGACACAGTGAGCGTCGTGAAATGTTCAACGAAACTGATGAAACAGTTAACAAAAAAACTCATGCAGCATTTGCTAATGGATTAGTTCCAATCGTTTGCTGTGGAGAAACTTTACAAGAACGTGAAAATGGAACAACTAATCAAATCGTTGATTCTCAAATCACACGTGCTTTAAAAGGATTATCATTAGAGCAAGTTAAAGAAACAGTTATCGCATATGAACCAATCTGGGCAATCGGAACTGGTTTAACTGCAACTAACGAACAAGCTAACGAAACAATCGGATACATCCGTTCAGTTGTCGCTCGCGAACATGGTCAAGAAGCTGCTGATGCAATCCGTATCCAATACGGTGGATCAGTTAAACCTAGCACAGTTGCTGGTTTAATGGCTCAACCAGAAATCGATGGAGCTTTAGTTGGTGGAGCTTCTTTAGATGTTGAATCATTCTTAGGATTATTAGAATTCTAATATTAACTCAATAATTAAAAAGTCATCTTCTTTTGAAGATGGCTTTTTTTATATTTTTTAATAATAACTTTGATGACGATTTAAGTAGTTCATATCTCATACTTCTTCTTAGTTGTATAATCGCCAAATTTCTACATAATTAGTTCATAGTCGTAAATACTAACAAAGGTAAACTATGAATTTTTGAGGTGATTGGGATGAAGTTGAAGCAACTCTTTTTATTTGGATTATCTTTTATATTTTTTATTGCAACCGTTGCTTTTGGAACCCAAACAGTAAACGCAGAAGTAGCTAAATCAAAATCGATTTATAAATATATTCAAGCCATACGTGAGATGCCTTATCTTCCAGCTAATTATCAATATGTTGATTGGAAAGATAAAGCAACCAAGTTTAATGATCTGTTATTTGATATGAATAATCATGATTTAATGTTTGGTGAGGCAGTTTCTGAAAATACTGGGCGGGAAACACTTGGAATCGTGACATATACTGACGAGAAAAGAGATACAAAAACAACTCAAGCTTTAACTTTAATGAGTGCTTTATTATCTGCTGAAAAGTTAAATAAAGAAAGCATTGGACAAGATAAATTACAAGAACTTGTTCAGTTTGTTGAAGCGTATTACAATATTCAAAATGGTGAAGGAACACTTTTGAACTATCAAGATATAGATAGTACCGAACTAAGTTTTTGGCAACAAATTTATCCAGCCTTAATGTATTTTATGTTAATGGATCGTTATGAAGCCACGATTGACTCGGATGCTATGCTTCGAAACATTGCTGATACTTGGTATGAGGTAACGATGGATTTAGGTGGCAGTGATGGAATTGTTGATTTTGGATATACAGGTTACGATTTTCAAAATAAAAAACCATTTGATAATGGTGAGTGGACTGAACCAGATGCAGCTGCAGGGGTAGCGTTGCTTGAGTATTATGCATTTCAAAAGTTCAATGATCGAAAATATATGAAAGCAGCAAGCTTATGCATGAACTATCTAGATGAATTTCAACGTAATCCAGGTTATGAGTTACTGTATCTGTATTTACCTTACTTATCAGCAAGATTAAATGCGGTTGAAGATTATAACTTTAATACAGCTAAGTATATGGAGTTTTTCTTTACACAAAGTGATTATCGACATGAATATGGTGTCTTAAAAGAGGGCTATGGAGCAGGTTTAATTGGAGAACGTACACAATATGGAGGTTCACCTTATTCTTTTCAAAGTATAGTAGGGGCAACTGCTTTAGTTCCTATGTTAAAATATGATCAACGTTATGCGGTTGAGGTGGGAAAATATTTATTAAATCTGACTCAAAATTTAAATCTCTTTTATGAGATTAATGATCCGACTTATCAAGATTTAATTCCGACTGAAAAAGTAGAGAAGAATCGTGAAACTAGTGATCAAAAGTTATCAGTATTAAGTGGTACTTATTTAGGATTATTAGGTGCGATGATTGAGCCAACTAATATCGATGGAATTTTGAAAGTAGATTTAAATACGAATGAGTACTATATTGATGAAGCCAGACAATATCCTAGCTTCTTAATGTTTAATCCACATAAAGATGAAAAGACTGTAAAATATGAGATTCAAAGTGAGGGTAAAGTCGATTTATATGATATGGTCAGTCATAGTTTTATCGCACAAAATGTAATGAATAAAACAGAGATTAATATTAAATCTACTGATGCGGTTATTATTTTAGAAATTCCAATCGAAGCGGGAGATAATCAATTTAAAATTGACCGAAAAGTAGAACGTAGTGTCACAGCAAATGTTAAGGCATCCGTAAATATTATCGGTATCTCAGAATATGAACCGATTGCTGATAACTATCCGATTGATTTAGAGATTAAATCAACCGATGATACAGCTGTTTCTAACATTACGATTTATGTTGATGGAAAGCCTGTATTTAAAAACGTCACTTATACAAAGCCGTATACTGTTGAAGTTGAGAAATTAGCTAATGGTTACCATATTTTAGAGGCTGAAATCACAACAAATACGGGAGCGAAAGATCATTCGTATGCTCGAATCTTTATTCAAAAAGAGGATGATCCATATATCATTAATGATCATGCTCATGATATTGCTAATTGGAGTTCTTATCAAAATGGATATGCCAACCTCATTGAGGAAAATAAAGAGATTCGAATTGGAGGAGCAACTGGTAGTGGTGTGATTAGTCAGCCATTTGAGATTGATTTTAGTCAAGTTCCTATGCTTGATTTACAAGTGGGTGGTTTCACAGGTCCATGGTCTTTGATTGTTAAAGATGCAACGAATAATCAACATTTTTATTTACTACATAATTGTACGGAATCAGGCCATATTATTGTCCCTATTAACTATAATTTAAACAAGTTAAATCCAAGCACGTTTCATTTATTAGGAAAACATGAGATTCAACTAGCAATTGTAACTGATGAAGATGATCAGGAAGTTGTTTTACAAAATGTTCGTATTTTTAATCAAGGATTACAGCCATTAGAAGAACGTCAGTGGAAACAATCCTTTACCACTCAAAAAATTACTCACTGGCAGTCTCGTTTAAATGCATTAGCTAAAATTAATTACTATCATGGAACGGCTAATGTTCTTAATTTAAATCCTGATGGAAATGGTGGGATGCAAACGGGGTATTTTGAAGTTGATTTAACTAAAAATCCTCAATTTAAGATTAAAGTTCAAGAAGTTGATGAACTTTGGTCATTACTTGTTTATGTAGAGAGTAGTGATCGAGGTTATTATTTACAATATCCAACTGATAAGACTGGAACATTTACTTATGACATTGATAAAGTTTTAGAAAAGGCGATACCTAAAGAAGAGCTAGACAATCATTTGAATCTTCAGTTTTGGGTCGTTTCAAATGGTCAGTACGGTTCAGAAGTCAAGTTAGATTATTTACGAATGGAATATTCGAAAAATTGGCTTGAAATCCTAGCTATTGGAGGAATTGCTTTACTGAGTGTGATAGGAATTTGTGTTAACTTAAATAAAGATAGATAATAAAAAATACCGATAGTTATCCGAGGCCACTGAAAAAGGAGCTTATTATTTATAAAATAATAAGCTCCTTTTTCTTTATTCTCTATCATATCCATTTTTTGTATGAGATCCAATAAACCTATCTGAAAGATAGCTTGTTTTTCTGTCACTAACTTCACTATTCTCTTCGTATTAACGACAAAAGCTGTTAAATAAGCTTGAATTTTCATGCCGAAAAGTCTCGCGAATTTACATGTTTGAAATCCGTGAGACTGTTTTAACTCGGCATTTTTCGCCTCAATTTTATAACGTTGTTTTTTCCTATTCTTAAATTCATTTGTCTTCTGATAGTCGATGGCTTTTTGATTAATGTCCGATTTAAGGGTCATAGAATAGGTTTTCGACTTAGCCCCTGGTCGATAACATCCATCTCTTAAAGGACAATGCTTACATTTTTCTATCTCAAAGTAATAAGTTAAACTTTGATTCTTTTTTTGATTTTTCTTTCCTGTACGGGCTTTTCTGACACTTAAATGTCCAGCTGGACATCTCATTTGACCCGCATCTTTATTATATTCAAAACCTTCAACTTCTCTTTTTCCACCATTTAAGACGATGGGATTTAACGGCGTAACAGCCGTTATATTTTCTTGCTCCATGTACCCTAAGTTCTCTTTACTTGAATAGGCGGCATCCGCTAAGACTTCTTTCACTTCTATCCCGTTCTTTTTTGATTTTTCAACCAATGTTTTCAAATACTTTCCATCACTGACTTCACCCGTGGTCACTTCAATCGCTGTCATGAGACGCTCCTCCGTGATGGCTAGATGTGTCTTATATCCGGCAAACGCCTCAGTTTTAGATTTATAACCCATTTTAGCTTCTGGATCTGAGACAGAAAGAATGGCTTGGTAGGTTCGATTTTTTAGGATATCTAACGCTTTTTCTCTCGCTTCTTGAATCTGTCTATTTTTATCTTGATAGCGATGAGAAAACTCTATTAATTCTTGAGTATAAATGACCTCTTCTTCAAGTGAAGCAGTGGAATGAAGCTTTGGAGGAACATGATCCTTCACCTCAGGAACGTAACGATAAAGTTGTTTTCGGATATTTTTAGAAACCTCTCTTAAATTCTCAATGGGAGTTTTAACTTTATACCGACTTCGTGTATGTGTGGCATCCATGATCAGTGTCTTTGATGGAATTAAGTTCTTTTGAATCGCTTGGTTAATCACTTCACCTAATAAATCCTCTAAGATGTCCTCCTGATTTAATCTCAGTTTTCTGAACTTAGTTAAGGAAGACGGATGCATGAGTGGATCTTCGGGGTCTAAATTCAAAAAGTATTTATAAGCCATATTGACTTGAGCCTCTTGAATGACACGCTCATCCGACAGATTGTAAAGCATTTTAAGGAATAATAACTTAAACATGACTTCAGGAGAATAGGCAGGACGTCCATAATCAATGGAATAGTTCACGCCAAGTAGTGGAGTCACAAACGAAAAATCAATGTGTTCATGGATTAAACGTAACGGATGATTTTTTGGAATAATTTTATCGTATAAGGGATGTCCTTGAGAAAGATTTAAGGATAATTGTTCAAAGTCTTTAATCATGATGAGCCTCCAAAAATGTCATTAGTCAAGTCATTATATCACAAAAAAAGGAAAACACTGAAACCCTTCAGGCTTCAGTGTTTTCCTTTTTTTGTGAGTTGTTTTTCAGTGCTCTCAGTTATCCTATCGGTATTTTTATATTAATTTAGATAAATTTTGTAGAGGTTTGACACTTAAAGGCTGTTATTTCTAAAATTATGGTAAAATAATAGCGGGGGTGGAACCTTAATGATTATTAAAACAGAAATCATTGATTCTTTTTTAGAGCATGGTAATTTAAACATGGTTAAAGATCATTGGATCTATCATTCGATTATTCCAGGTGAATATATATTTGAAGAACCATCATATGTTAATAAAGAGCTTGTCGTTCATTTATATGAAGCAATTCAAAATAGATTATATAACTTCAAACCTTTAAATGAAGGATTATGGCATAAAATATTTCAAGGCATGAGTATTCCTGATACTACAGCTATTTATTTAATTGCAGGAGCACCTAAACCTTATGATGGATTTGTAAGGGAAGATCAATCAGGAATGCGTTGCATTATTTTAGATTTAGTCCGTTTATGTACGTATGCTGATCGTTTAGAAGAGTTAGACTATATTGCCACTGACTTTTTGACACATGAATTAGCTCATGTCTTAATTAGTGAAAAGTATCCATACTATAAGCATTCACCGAAAGTTGATGTTTTAAAACAACTCGTTTTTGATGAAGGGATTGCGCATTTCTTATCTTATAAAGAAGATGTTTTATCATTAGACTGGCATACAGAGCAGATGAATAATAGACGAGAATCTGTCTATCAAAAGCTACGATATTATTTAACACAAGAAAACTCGCTCACGCAAGAGGCGTTTCTAAAAGCAAATACCGGTTCGTTTTGGGATAAATATGCCTCTATTTCAGGAATGTTTGCGGTTATTTCTTATTGTGAACAAGGCGGTAAACTTGAAGAGTTGTTAGATCAAGGACCTGATGTCTTAATTGAAATTATTGAAAAAGGTATCTGATTATATCAGATACCTTTTTTATGTCAGACTTCCATGATAATAGGGAAGATACTTGGACGACGCTTTGTTTTTTCGTATAAGTAACGTTCAAGCGCCTTTTTAATTCGATTTTTCATCACAAGGATTTCATTTGTTTCATTAGAAAGTAATGATTCGATCTCTGTTTCAGTTATTTCTTTGACTTCATTCATTAAGTCTTCTGACTCTTTAACATAAACGAAACCACGCGTTACGACATATGGTTCACTGATCAGTGTTTTGCTTTCTTTATCAATTGTTGCTACAACAATAAGCATTCCACCTTCAGCAAGCATTCGACGATCACGTAAAACAACATTTCCAACATCACCAACACCAATTCCATCGACTAGAATGTCTCCCGTACGAACACGACCGTTAATTTCTGCACTATGTTTAGTTAATTCTAAAACTTGACCTGTGGATAATACACGAATATTATCTTTAGGAATACCTACTTTTTGGGCAAGATTTTTGTGATGAACGAGGTGACGATATTCACCATGAACAGGCATGAAGAATTTTGGATGAGTTAGTCTAAGAATTAGCTTCAGTTCTTCTTGGCAAGCATGTCCTGAGACATGAACAGCTTCTAAATCTTTGTAGATAACGTTACATCCTTTTCGATAAAGCTCATTGATGACGCGCCCGATAAGTTTATCATTTCCAGGAATAGGAGAGGCTGAAATAATAAATAAATCATTTGGCTTTAGTTTAATATAACGATGATTTGAAAAAGCGATACGTGCTAAAGCCCCCATTGGCTCTCCTTGACTACCGGTAACAATCAGAGTAAGTTCATCATCTGGAACTTGATTGATGTTGTTAATATTAACAAGCTGATCATCATCGATATGTAGATAACCAAGTTCAGTCGCAACACTTGAGATGTTTTCCATGCTACGTCCACTAAAAGCGACTTTACGATTGTAGCGGGATGACGCATCAATAATTTGCTGCATTCGATGGATATTAGAAGCAAATGTGGCGACAATAATGCGTCCTGTTGCATGTTCAAATAATTTAGTAAATGTCTCGCTAATAGCTTGCTCAGACATTGTATATCCTTTACGTTCAACATTTGTACTATCTGACATTAAAAGAAGAATACCTTCTTTTGCAAGTTCAGAAATACGTTCAAAGTCCATTGGTTCATTATCAATAGGAGTTAAGTCAATTTTGAAGTCACCCGTGTGAAAGATAATTCCTGCAGGAGTATGAATGGCTAATGAACAAGAATCAGCAATACTGTGAGTATTGCGAACATATTCAATCCCTAAGTGATTAAAGGACGTAATTTCACGAGGTTTTACGATGTTTAGTGACGACGTTGAAAGTAGGCCATGTTCTCTTAGCTTTGTTTCAATTAACCCAATCGTAAGCTTCGTTCCATAGATAGGAATATTAATTTGTTTTAAGATGAATGGAATCGCTCCGATGTGATCTTCATGTCCATGAGTAATAAAGATTCCTTTAATTTTTGATTCATTCTCAATTAGATAAGTAATATCAGGAATAATTAAATCAACCCCATACATGCTTTCATCTGGGAAGGCAATTCCACAATCAATGACGATGAGTTCATCTGCATATTCAATGGCTGTCATGTTTTTTCCAATTTCACCTAAACCACCGAGTGGAATGACTTTAAGTTTTTGTGTTTCTTCCAAGTTTAACACCTTCTTTAGTTAGAGTTGTTAGTATTATTATAATTGCATTATCAAAACATATACTTGTCTAAAGAGATGAAAGGTGGAGAGATGTTTAAAATCACATAAGTGCTTAATTTTACTTACGTTAATATAGATAAAGCCACTATATTTTTATATAAATCATTTATGGAATAAAAAAAGCCATCTTAGGAATGGCTTTTTAAACAGTTAGTTCAACAACATATTTGTATTTATCTGAACGGTAGTAGGTTGTTGTGTATTCAATATTACGATTATACTGATCTTGACTAATACGTGTACGCTTTAACACGGCATCATTAATAGAAATTTCTAAAGCCTCACTAATCAGTTGATCAGCTAACATGGCCTCGATATATTCTTCTGCATGCGTGATTTGAATGTTTTGTGCAGCTAACAATTGATAAAGGGATCCGTAAAGTTCGGCATCAACTGGAAGATTTAAAAATCCAGGCACGTATGAGATGGTGTACATGATAATATCGTTATTAACCATGCGAATACGACTTAATTTTAAAACCTGTTCGTTTGAATTGATATTTAATGCTGCTGCTACCGTTTCATCTGGTGTAACGAGTGAAACATTAATTTGTTTATTTTTTAAAACTAATCCCTGTTCTTGCATTTTTTGAGTAAAGCTTTTGACCGTTGATAACTTATCGGCAATAGCGCTTGATAAAACAACGGTTCCCTTTCCACGACCACGTTCTTTTCTTAATAAACCCTCATTTACTAATTCATTTACAGCCTGACGAATCGTCATACGGCTAACCCCAAACATATCTTCTAGCTCATTTTCGGATGGAATCGTACTTCCTACTGCGTATTCTTTATTAATAATCTTATGTTTTAAGATATCTTTAATTTGTAAATACAGTGGCTTAGAGTCTTTTGAGCGGTCAAGTACCATAAAATCTCCTCCTATTTTCATAAAGTGATATCATTAAATCATATCATAATGTTTTTTATATGATTTATCAATACTCTTAATTGTTTAAACTAAAAACATAAGCATGTTTTTTAGTTTAAAACCAAATTTATCATCTATCATTAAGTCAATCACATGAACATGGTTAAATAGCTTAAAAGTTACCGTTCGTACCAAATGGATTAATTAAAATGAATGTCTCATTTCATTCTAACCCTTTAAAATACGAAAATCTAATCATTTACTTTATCTTATTTATGTTGGTTTAATATTAGACGAAATAAACGTGATGATTATGGGATGTTATAAAAGATAGAAATAAAAAAGGTAGGATCTTAATAAAATGAGGTCCTACCTTTAATTTACCATATAAAAATGCTTTCATTGTATAAAAATGTTCAAATTCATAAATTATCCAATTATTATGTCAGCTTTTGGATAACGTACTTTTACTGGATGAGAATTTGTACGGAATATCATTAAGAACGTGACGATTCCAATACGTCCGATAAACATAGTTACAATTAAGACGATTTTAGCGAAAGAAGTTAATTCACCGGTAATCCCCATCGTAAGTCCCGTTGTACCAAATGCTGACGACACTTCAAAGAAGATTTCCATTAATGAAAATGAATCACTTGCACAAATCAAGAGAGTGGATAAACAAACAATCAATATTCCTACAATAAAAATCATAAATGATTTATAGACGGTATTGGTTTCAATTTCGCGTCCGTAAATATTAACATATTCTTTTCCACGAGCGAATGATAAAATGGCTAATACTATGATTGCAAATGTTGTTGTACGAATCCCTCCACCTGATGAGTTTGGAGATGAACCTACAAACATTAAACCACAAAACATCGTAAGAGTAGCGGTTGTGAAAGCATTCATATCAACTGTTGCAAATCCAGCATTACGTGTTGTTAATGAGTTAAATGTAGCATAGAAAAATCCTTCGATGGGTCCTTTATCTACTAAGAAATGATGATATTCAAAAATATAGAATCCAATAATACCGACAATCCACAAAATAATTGTTGTGATCATCGTTAACTTAGTATAGATTGAAAATTTGAAACGTTTATTTGCTTTCTTACATTGGACATAGCGTTGAATATCTAGAATAACAGGGAATCCCATTGCGCCGAAGAACATTAAGAACATATGTAAGGTTTGGACAAAGTAATCATTTTGGAAAGGGATTAAAGAGGCTCCCGTAATATCAAACCCTGAGTTTGTAATAGCAGATACGGTTGTAAAAAATCCTTGAAGCATGGCTGTCCAATAATTAGAATAATACCCCATGAAATAATAGTAATTTCCAAGAATAAGCATAAAGCTTAGCTCAATGATTAAAAATGAAATTAAAACCGATTTAACGAGCTTGACCACACCACTTAAATTGATTTGATTTTGATCAGTCATGATAAGAGCTCGCTCTCGAGTAGAAATTTTATGACCTGCAAGTAACCAAATGGCTGTTGAAAGCATCATTAGTCCTAGCCCTCCAATTTGCAAATTCAAGGCTAAAATTACTATTCCGGTAATACTGAATGTCTCCACTGTAGAGATAGGCGATAGTCCCGTGTTACTTAATCCACTTGTTGAAACAAAAAGGGCGTCAAGAAATGATAGTGATACGCCTTCTTGAAGACTAAATGGTAGCCAAAGCAAAATAGCAAATCCGACGGTAAATAAGAAATAATACCCCGCAATTAAACGAGTTGGGGTGGAATGGAGAAAACTTCTAATCTTCTTAAAGATAAACATAGTTGCACTTCCTTTGATAGCTAAAAAGCATACTGATAGTTAGTATCTACATCATTATTCAAAAATGATTATAACATTTATATGTTTGAAGAGATACAAGATTTGTAAAATATTGTAGATTAAAGTTTATAAATTAATCTAATCCTTCAAGAATGTAATGTTGTGTTGGTTGATTAGGTAAATAAATGACAAGGAGATAATGTAATTTATGAGTCGGTTGGTAGTCTGAATCGAGATAGATCGGTTCAAGAATGCCATATTTAAAAACATCTGTTAACGGAATTTGATGATGTGCTAAAATGTCCATTAGTTTTTCAGATTTTAAAGTTAATTCGTTAATAATTAGACGACGTTCTTTTTTATCTAGGCGATCTTCCCACCAAATTTTAGGCTTAATTTTGCTTTGTGTTAGATAATCTAGCTTCATGTATGAAAGAATGATTGAGAGATTATCTAATGAAAGAGTTTCTAAGTAATCATATAATCGAGTAAATAAATCGCTTAATTGATACTTAATCCAAGAATAACGCTTTTCCCAGTACGCGCCAAATTGTTGCATAAAAGCAAAAGGTGACTGACTGAAGTTTTGATCGACTAGGTAGTTCATTGTATAATCCATTCGATGGGCATTCCAATAACGTTCTAAAATCTCTTCTGCTAAATGGATGTTATGCACATCTTCTTCGGATAAAGTATTATTTCGCTTCATTTCATAAGGAGCAAATTCGTCGTATTCATATCCAAATTCATCAGCCTGTTGACGAAGGCCAGTTCCACGAAGCAGTTTTAAAAAGCCAAGTTGTAATTCCTCAGGACGAAGGCTGAAAACATCATTAAATGATTGTTCAAATCGATCATAAGGTTCTTCAGGTAATCCAGCAATTAAATCAAGGTGAAGAATAATTTTTCCACCTTCTTTAATACGGAAAATATTCGTTGTTAACTTATCAAAGTTTTGACGACGTTTCACGAGTTGATTGGTTAATTCATAAGTTGATTGAATCCCAATTTCAAATCTAAATAATCCAGCAGGAGCATGTTCATTTAGATAGTCAATTAATTCTGTCGGCATAATATCTGCTGTAATTTCAAATTGAAATTGCGTTCCTGGTAAGTGTTCTTTAATAATGAAGTTAAACATATCTAATGCATATTTTTTATTAATATTAAACGTACGATCAAGGAATTTAAACGTTGTTGCACCGTGTTTCATTAAGTATCTAATTTCATCTTTTACTTTTTCAATATCAAAATAACGGACTTTATTATCGACCGAAGCTAAACAGTATTGGCACGAATAAGGACATCCGCGAGATGTTTCAATGTATTGAATTCTATTTTTAAAATGTGGAATATCTTCTTCAAAGTAAAAAGGTGATTGGATTGTTTTAGGATCAAGAATAGGTGCAGGAGGGTTTTGTACCGGTTCATTCGTCATTAAATGACGATAAACAATCCCTCGAACATCAGATATTTCACGCATTCCATGTAAGGCTTCCATTAATTCTTTAAAGGCAAGCTCACCTTCACCATAAATAATGTAATCGATAGGGCTTCTTGAAAACCAAACATCAAAGTCATAAGAAACTTCGGGTCCACCCATAAAGATAGTTAGGGTTGGATCTTTTTCTTTTAAAAGATTAATTAATTGTAATGTCTTTTCCACGTTCCAAATATAAACACTAAATCCAATGATTTTTGGATGATATGATAATAAGTCATCTAACATATTTTCAAGTGTATCTTTTAGTGTATATTCTCTTAACGTAATATCAAATTCCGGAGCATTTGCTTTTAAATAACGAATGGCTAAGTTAGTATGAATATATTTCGAATTTAGTGTAGCTAATATAATGGACATTATGAACACCTCATCTTTTTATCTTTTCATTTTAGCATAATACGACTTTATATACCTATATCTTTTTATAGACATTCAGACATTCGCTAAACATAAACTTAAGTAATTTCAAAAATATTACATTTCATTCTGTATAAAGCATAAAAATACATTTTTTGTTAATACTGAAATTAGGATATTTTTAGGAGGTAGGTGAGACAATGGTTATTTCAATTCAAAATGTACATAAGCAATATGTATCCGGCGATATAAAGACGACTGCTTTAAAAGATGTAAATTTAGAAGTAAAAAAAGGGGAGTTTGTTGTTGTTTTGGGTCCTTCAGGTTCTGGGAAATCAACCTTACTTCATGTGAGTGGTGGATTAGATGAAGTCAATGATGGAACGATTTTAGTTAGTGGTCAAGAAATTACAAAAATGAGATCATCTCAACTAACTGATTTTCGTCGAAAAGAATTAGGATTTATTTTTCAACAATATAACCTTATGCCTAATATGACGGTATTTGAAAATGTAGAAGTAGGAGCCCGTTTGAGTGATCGTCCATTAGATGTCACTAACGTTTTAAAAGAAGTGATGTTAGAAAATTTATTTAATCAATTTCCGTATCAATTATCAGGAGGTCAGCAGCAGCGTGTTGCAATCGCAAGAGCGATAGTTAAAAATCCATCCATCTTATTTTGTGATGAACCAACAGGTGCTTTAGATGAAGACACAGGCAAAACGGTACTAGATATTTTGCAACGAATTAACGAAGAGTTTCAAACAACCATTTTTTTAATTACACATAATTTAGGAATTGCAGAGATGGCCGATAAAGTTGTTCGAATGAAATCAGGAGAAATTATTGAAGTGAAGCAAAATTTATATAAAAAACGTGCACATGAAGTGAGCTGGACCTAATGTTATCAAAAAATATATTACGAACAATTCGCCAAAAACCATTTCAATTTTTATCGATTGTCATTTTAGTGACAATGGCATCGTTTATTTATGTCTCCCTACAGGGAGCGATTGCTTCCGTTAGTTACTTTTTAACAGATTATACACAAGCTACGAATCAAGAAGATTTCTTTGTTGTTCTCTCCGTTCCAAGCACAGATGATATTCGTCAAATGATTGCAAGAAAAGGTGTGAGTATTTCTGCGCTTGCTAATCAATCTAAAACCCAGTTAATGCAAGAATATGAATATACGTTAATTGATTACTACAATGATCAAATTGATGTTTTAAGTGAAGAATATGATGCGACCTTTGAGGGGCGATTTTATCGAGATGTTATCACTGAAATAAGTGGAAAGACGTATAACTACCGTCTTATTAAACAAACGGAATCTGTAAACTTAACTTATGTTATTGATGGTTCCCTTCCCGTTGAAGATTATGAGGTCGCTGTATTTAAAACGTACGCGGAGGCTAATGGACTAACCATCGGTGATTCGATTTTACTAGATGATAAAACATTTATTATTTCAGCTTTTATTGCGGTACCGGATTATATCTATCCTATTTTTAATTACGACCGTCCGTTATATGAACCAGCGACTGAGACCATAGCTATTGTCACAGATACGGCTTATCAACAATTTAACCAAAAGCAGTGGGTTTTATATAGTGGGTCTTTTAATCATGAAGTTGATCATCTAGAGTCAAAAATATCACAAATTTCAGCGACAGATGGTGTTGCGTATGCGATGAGTAAAGATATTAATGTTCGTATCAGCACGGTACACGCACATTTAAATAGCAATCAAGTTTTGTCGATGACGTTTACGGGACTTTTATTATTCATGTCGCTTGTTGTCATTGTCTTGATTGTGAAAAAAAGAATTAACGCTGAACGCGTACAAATTGGAATATTAAAATCGATGGGATATCATCGATATCAAATCGCCATTAGTTATGTGTCGTACCCCTTATTAGCTTCCATAATTGGTAGTCTCGTTGGTTTTTTATTAGGGATAGGGGCAGCTGCTATGATGGCTAATACCTATATGACAAACTACATTGTTCCGATGATTCAGTTTTATTTTACAAAAGATCTAATTCTTGGTGGAATTGTTTATCCAATCATTATTGTAGGGGTATCGAGTTTAATGATTTTATTCGTTTTATTAAGAGATGAGCCGTTAAAGTTAATGAAAGAAAATAGTCATTTAAAGATCTCACCTTTTTCAAAGTGGCTAATGAAGGGCTTAAAACCATTTAAATTTGAGACTCGTTTTAAATATTCATTAGCTTTTCGAAATATCGGAAAGATTTTATCATTGTTTAGTGTCGTTTTTATCGCAAGTATTTTTCTTGTATTTGCATCTATCGCCTTTAAATCAGTGGAAAATATTGTGGATAAAGCTTTTAGATATGTGAATTATAGTTATCAAGTCAAATATAATAAGTTAATCCAAGAGCCTTTAGATAATTTTGAAACTCCTTTTTTAGAATATACTGTACAGCCACTTTTAGATGGAAAGAGTACTGTTTTTTGTCTTTATGGAATTGAACCATATAATTTCATGAATCCTCTTTATGATGCAAATGGAACAGATATTACGTCACTAACGGCAGAGGGATTAATTATTAATCAATTTATCGCAACTGCCTACTCGCTATCTGTTGGAGATGAACTGACGCTTGAAGTTAAAGGAAAAACTTTATCGTTTCCTATTGTGGGGATTGTTGATCATTATAACGGCCCAATGGCTTATACAAGTTTAGCTTCTTTAGGTCAAAGATTAGGTGTTGAACCAACTGCTTATAATGGTAAATGGAGTCATGAACGTCCGACAAGCGATAAAAATATCTCCTATATCTTTTCTGTTGATGATTTACAAAAAAACATTGAAGTTGGGATGGAGATGATTCGGCTTTCTTTAATGATGATGGTTGTGATTGCTTCAATTTTAGGTAGTTTGATGATGATTTTAATTACGATGTTTATTATTGATGAAAATCAAAAACAGATTTCAATTTTAAAAGTGATGGGCTATAAAGAAAAAGAAATTTCAAAAATGGTTCTAACTATTTATTTTCCTTTTGTTATTTTTGCTTATTTATTAAGTATTCCTGTCACAAAGGAATTAGTGAACTACATCATGGTGTTAATTGCTTCTGAGTTACCGATGGCAATCCCAACAGATTTTACATTCGTTCAAGCAATGGTTGGAATTATGATTGTTTTAGTGACTTATCAAGTGGCAATGAAGTGTTCAAAGATAAGGCTTGATAAAATTTCATTGAATGAAATTTTGAAATATTAAGTTTGATCTGTAGATAAGAGAATTTTCTTCAGTATAGCTTTTGAATTTATTTTCACTGATGAAAGGCTTCGTTTTATATTCAAAATTAAGACTTTTTATGATATTCTAAAATCAACCTATGCTAAAAGGAAAGGGGTCTCTTAATTTAATGGAGAAAGTATTATTTGACCAGGACACAATTACGCGTTCATTAAAAAGAATTGCACATGAGATTTTAGAAAAAAATGATAACTTAAATGATGTTGTTATTATCGGTATTCGAACACGCGGTTCTTATTTAGCTGAGCGTTTAGTCCGTTTAATTGAAGTTTTTGAAGGTGTTACTGTTCCATTAGGAGAGTTAGATATTACAAAATATCGCGATGATCTAACACGCGAAATGAAAGAAATCATTGTAAACCAAAGTACTGTTCCGATGACTTTAAATGGAAAAACTGTGATTTTAGTAGATGATGTTTTATACACAGGGCGTACGGTTCGTGCGGCATTAGAGGCTGTACTTGAGTATGGTCGTCCTAAAAACATTCAATTAGCGACATTAATCGATCGTGGACATCGAGAACTACCTATTCGTGCCGATTATGTTGGGAAAAATATTCCGACTTCACACAAAGAGGTAGTAAAGGTTTATTTAACAGAATTAGATAAACAGGATGCAGTTGTCTTATCTAAATAAAAAGGTGCCTTAGGCACCTTTTTTAATTTTTCTTACTCCTGTGAATAAATTTTAATAAAATTTCGTATAATGAGTTGAGTTTACGTTGAATAAGGAGATGAATAAATGGCTGAAATACAACCTAAAATCATTGGTTTAATGAATACCAATCTTGAAGATGGTCGAGATTTATTTGACTTTTTAATCAGCAATCAAGAAGAGGTTTTACTATCTTATAAATCAGTTCGAGATCGTCTAATCGTTACGAATAAAAAGTTATTGGTTATTGATGTTCAAGGGATTACTGGCCGCAAAAAAGAGTATATGATTTTACCACTATCTAAATTAACTGCTTTTTCATGTGAAAGTTCTGGAACATTTGATTTAGATGCTGAATTAAAAGTATGGGGTTCAGCTATTAATCAAATGGAATTTCAATTCTTGAAAGGAACAGATATTCGTCCACTTGTTAAAATTTTAAACGAACATTTGTGTGGGTGATAATACCACTAGTATTTTTCAAAAAAGATGAGTATAATCATAGTAAGATGAGATTATAGAAGGGGTTTAAAAACTATAATCTCACCGAATAAACGTTAGTTTTGAATAAAAAGCACCGTAATGTACTATATGTCCTGCAGGTGCTTTTTATTTTTAGTTCATGTAAAAAAATGTAGTATCTTGCGTTTAATTAAAGTTTAGTTCTGATAGACTAATAGTATGAATAAAAAGTAGGTGAAGAAGTTGACACAAAACTATACGGAGCATTTAGATATACAAGCATTTCAAAATGATCTGATTAAATGGTATTACGAAGTTAAACGTGATTTACCTTGGCGAATTAATCGAGATCCTTATCGTATTTTAGTATCGGAAATTATGTTACAACAAACCCAGGTCGTTACAGTCATCCCATACTATGAGCGTTTTATGAAGCTATTTCCAACGACAAAGGAATTAGCAGAAGCTGATGATCAAACATTACTGAAAGCTTGGGAAGGGCTTGGTTATTATTCTCGAGCTCGCAATCTACGTGAAAGTGCACGAATGATTGAAGAGATGGGAGGATTTCCAACAACACATGAAGAAATTTTGAAATTAAAAGGGGTAGGTCCGTATACTGCAGGAGCTGTCAGTAGTATTGCTTTTGGCATTCCAGCACCAGCAGTGGATGGAAATGTTTTTCGAGTGATGAGTCGCGTTTGTTGTATTTTTGAAGACATCGCAAAAGCCAAAACAAGAAAAGTATTTGAGGCGGTTGTTTCAGAAGTTATCTCTCATGAGGATCCAAGTGCTTTTAATCAAGGATTAATGGAACTAGGTGCAACAATTTGTACACCTAAATCGCCTAAGTGCTTAGAATGCCCGGTTCAAAAACATTGCCAAGCGTTTAAGGAAGGAATTGATGATTTATTACCGGTTAAAACAAAGGCGAATAATCAAGTGAAAACGAAGCTCGTCGTTGCCATGGTTAAAAATCAATACGGTGAATATTTAGTTAACAAACGTCCTGAAACAGGCTTATTAGCAAACTTTTATGAATTTTTAAGTTTTGAATACGCAGGTGAAAAAGAACCAAAAGAATTATTGATCGAAAAGTTATCCCCAATTTGTGAAGAAGTTAAAAATATTGAGTTAGTTGGAATGTTTACACATGTCTTTTCGCATCGTATTTGGGAGATGGAAAGTTATTTTATCGATGTAAAAACTAGATATACGGATGAGGTTGCAGAGGATTCAACGATGTGGATTAACAACGAGCAACTAAAAGATTATCCGCTAGTAGCAGCACATCAAAAGATTTTAAAAGAATTTAATCAGTAATTGATTTGATTGTTTAGGAAAAATGTGTTAAGTTAAGTATGAAAGATAGTACTAGGGGTGCCTTACGGCTGAGAG
This sequence comes from Turicibacter sp. TJ11, assembly GCF_021497505.1. Lineage (NCBI taxonomy): Bacteria > Bacillati > Bacillota > Erysipelotrichia > Erysipelotrichales > Turicibacteraceae > Turicibacter > Turicibacter sp. TJ11. The sequence goes on from NZ_CP069349.1 coordinate 2,292,626, forward strand.
TGCATATTGCATAACCCTTTGAACCTGAACTAGTTAGGACTAGCGGAGGGAAGTAGACGAGCCTTTTTTATCTTATTGATAAAAGGAAATTCTTATACTTTACATAATGCCGTAAAGCCTCCTAATGATGGGGAGGATTTTTTATGAACAATTCCAAAACAAAGAAGTTAGTAGAAATTAGTATTTTAGTTGCGTTAGCTTTTGTTTTAGACTATGTGGCTAGTATTTATTCGGGGTGGTTTTGGCCATTTGGTGGATCGATCTCTTTATCGTTAGTCCCATTAGCGATTCTTACGTTTCGTTACGGTCTGATCTCTGGATTTATTGGAGGATTTGTCATGGGATTAATGCAGTTGTTAACAGGTGCTTATATTATTCATCCTGTACAATTGTTATTTGACTATCCCTTACCATTTGCCGTCCTTGGTTTAGCTGGAATTTTGGCTACAAAAGTAAATACTACAACGGGAACAAAACGTATGATTTATCTTTGGATAGCTACCGCAATCGCTTCAAGTTTTCGACTTTTATGTCATGTCATTTCAGGAGTTGTTTTTTTCTCGGAGTATGCAGGTGCTCAAAATCCATGGATTTACTCCCTTGTGTATAACGCTCCTTATGTTATTGCTTCATATATAATAAGTACGATAGTTTTAACGATCTTATATCAAAGGTATTCTACACATTTGATTTTAAAAGAGTCGAATAAAAAAGTATTAAAGATAACTTAACAAATAAAAGGCCGACAACTTTGTCGGCTTTTTGTGTATTTTGTTGCTTTTTTTAAACGCACCATAAATATGGTATAATATACAATATAGTAGATGGATATAAAAGGGAGGAATTAAAAGATGCAGGAATTTAGTATATTTATTGCACCTTTATTATTTATGTTTTTAGGGATTGTAACTTATTTAGAATCAGACTTACCGCATCGAAGATTAGGGTATCACCTGTTATCTGTGAAACAAACGATCGAAACGTGGAAAGTGGCTAACAAGTTTGCGGCTAAATTATTATTAATTGTAGGTGGAATTTTATTAGTAGTTGGCGTGTTTTTAAATTCTTATTTTAGAATGTTAGCTACTTGGGAGTTAGTTATTATTAATCTCGTTGAAATTGTGATCATGGGATTATTAGTGGTTGGTCTAACTGAATGGCGTGTTAAGATTTCATTTGATAAAGAGGGTAATCGTAAGTAATCATGAATGCAAAAATAAAAAATATAAGGCCTACGCTTAATTAGTGTTTAATTAAACGTAGGCCCTTTCTCTATTTAGGTAAATTGTTTTTCATGACGAAATCATAACCTTTTAAGAAGAGATAAGTTAAAACTGAGATTACCGCAAGTAAGAGTACAAGATTGCTAGCAATATAAGTCATTGCTTGAATAGGTGTAGTTATTGATTCTACTGGCATATCGTCTCCTCCTTTATAATTCAGTATAAGTAAACAGATGATTATTCATACATTTTTGATAGATGATTTTGATTTTTTAGCCTCAAATATCCTAAAAATTAGAAAGAATTATGTTGTTTCTCTATTTGATTTGGTAGATTTCAATATGTTTTTGTAGTATTCTATGAATATTGAGTTTTGATTTTTTTTATAAGCAGGAGGTTTGAAAATGGAGATTAAGGTTGCGTTTTTTGATGTCGATGGGACGATTGTGGATAATCATTCAACACGTGATCAGCTATCCGATATGGATTTAGTTCCAGCTTCAACAATTGAGGCGATTCGTTTATTAAAAGAAAATGGGATTACACCCTTTATTGCGACAGGACGTTCACCTTTTATGATTGAAGATCTATTAGATGGGCTTGGAATTGACAGTTATATTTGTACGAATGGACAATATGCAGTAATGAATCGTGAAGTGATGTATGAAGCACCTTATAGTAGTGAATTGCTTGATAAAATTGTGACGGTAGCTAAAAAGTATCATGTTCCCCTGTTATGGATGCCTACTCATCATTATGTGTTATCAGGAGAAAATCAAGAGGTTTTATTAGAGGCTCTTGATAATATGAATCTTCCTTATCCAATCATTGAAACAGATTTAGAAAAACCAGACTATAAAATTTATCAAATGGTAGCGGGAGTAACAAAAGAAGAGGAGCATATTTTTGAGTCTATTGAAGAGGTACGAGTGGTTCGTTGGCAACCCAATGGAATTGACTTATTACCTAAAGTCGGATCAAAAGCAACGGCAATTGAGGTTATTTTAAACAAACTAGGATTAAAACCGGAAAATGCGATTGCTTTTGGAGATGGCTTAAATGACATTGAAATGTTACAAAAAGTAGGATGTGGCGTTGCGATGGGAAATGCTCATGAAGAATTAAAAAAACATGCCAATTATGTAGCTAAGCCAGTTTATGAAGATGGAATTTATAAAGCATGCAAAGAATTAGGATTAATTTAGCGAATGAATGCTAATGTAGATAACTGATTAAGATCATTTTACAATTAGATAAAGAATCAAGTCATCCTAACTTTTAAAGAAGTTTCTACAATAATTTGACGGTATCCCCATGAATTCTACATATTATTGCTGTATGATAGATAAGGATTAAGTTTAAGAATAGGCAAGAACTCGTTGCCTTTATTTATATTGGGAGAGTATGTTTAAAACCATCACTAAAAAACTGTTATCTAATCAGATAACAGTTTTTTCTTTTTTATTTTAAATGGTCGATGACATCAAGTAATGAATCCACGACTTTAGTTGTTTTTAAAACAAATTCTTCTTCTGGATATTTCATATCAGGAACACAAATGACATCGATATTTCCAGCATGTGCAGCCATAATTCCAGCTTCACTATCTTCTAAAACTAAAGCCTCACAAGGATCAACCCCTAATTTCTCGCAAGCCGTTAAGAAAATTTCTGGATTAGGTTTTCCACAAGTCACTTCATCACCACAAATCGTATCATCAAAGTAGTGATGAAGATTAGCAGCTTTTAAAATCATATCTGCTCGCTGACGAGAACTACTTGTAGCAACAATTGTTTTATACCCACGTTCCTTTAAGAAAGTTAGTAGTTCGATGATTCCTTTTTTTAACGGAACTTCTTGTTGCAGTCGATGATCTAAAGAAACATGAACGTCATCCCAAACAGAATCGATTGGAAAGCTGTCTCCAAAATGATCTAACAATACTTGATAAATCCCAGTTTTATTTTTTCCAAGACAACGACGGTAAATATCTTCATTAAATTCATAATTTAATTGCTTCAATTTAAGGCAGTATTCTTCAAATGTGACGCGTTCACTATCAATTAATAATCCATCCATGTCAAAAATTATAGCTTTTTTCATTCTCATCCCTCTTTTTTTATCTAAGTTATGTTTGCATTATAACAACCTAACTGATAGTATGCAATGATCTAGGCAATCATGTTATTTTCATCTATGAATAGCTTATTTTTAAATTTGCTCTAAATAAATTTCTAAAAGACCTTAAATCAACAGTTTGTGGGAAATTTTAGATATTTGCTTATTTATTTTTTGATTTGTGATACAATATTTTACGTCGTTGTTTAGCGAAACAAATGAACAATATACGTTTTATAAGATTAATGATGAGTGACAGATAATCAAGTCAGTAGTTTTTTACAAAAAGTTACTGATGCTTGCATACATGAGGAGGACCTTTTGATGGAACAACAATTTATGAATAAGTTATACCAACAGATTGCTAAGCAATTAAATATTACGACTAATCAAATTAATGCGGTTTTAAAGTTACTTGAAGAAGGATCAACAGTTCCATTCATTGCTCGTTATCGTAAAGAGGTAACAGGAGCATTAGACGAAGAACAAATTCGAGAGATCTCGAAAACGTATGAGTATGGTGTAAACTTACAACAACGTAAAGACGATGTTATTCGTTTAATTGATGAAAAGGGAATGTTAACACCTGAGTTAAAAAATCAAATTTTAAAAGCTGAAAAATTAACAGAGATTGAAGATTTATACCGTCCATTCAAAGAGAAGAAGAAAACACGTGCCACCATGGCAAAGGCGAAGGGGTTAGAACCGTTAGCGCAGTATTTATTGACATATCCAACTGAAAGCCTTGAAAGCGAAGTTTCTAAATATATCAATGATGAAGTTTTAAGTGTTGATGAGGCTTTACAAGGGGCGCGTGATATTATCGCTGAAACGATTGCCGATAACGCTGATTATCGTAAATGGATTCGTGAATATATGACGAAAAAAGGTGAGATTCAATCTAAAGTTCGTGATGAATCATTAGATGAGCGTAAAGTTTATGAACAGTATTATGAATATAGTGAACCTATTTCACGCATTGTTCCTCACCGAGTGCTTGCGATGAATCGTGGAGAATCAGAGAAAATTTTACGTATTTCTATTTTAGATGATGCAGAAGGGGTGCATCGTTACTTAATTAAACAGGTAATTTGTGTTCATGAAGTAACAGAAGCGACAAAACAAGTGAAATTAGCGATTGAAGATGCTTATAAACGTTTAATTAAACCATCGATTGAACGTGAAATTCGTGCTCATTTAAAAGAAATCGCTGAAAATCAAGCCATTCATATTTTCTCAGAAAATGTGCGTCAGTTATTATTACAGCCACCGATGAAAGGAAAAGTAGTATTAGGGGTAGACCCAGCGTTTCGTACGGGATGTAAGTTAGCTGTTGTTGATGAAACAGGGAAAGTTTTAGATATCGATGTAATCTATCCACATGAAAAATCTAAAGGTTCAACGGCTGATCCTAAGTTAGTGGCGGCAGCTCGTGCAAAGGTGATTGATAAAATTAATCAGTATCAAGTTGAGATTGTTTCTATCGGAAATGGAACGGCTTCACGCGAGACAGAAAGCTTTATCGTTGATGTTTTAAAAGAAATTAAACATCCGATTTATTATATTATTACAAATGAGGCAGGGGCATCCGTTTATTCTGCTTCAGAATTAGCTCGAAAAGAATTTCCTGATTTACAAGTAGAAGAACGCTCAGCAGTATCTATCGCACGTCGCTTACAAGATCCATTAGCTGAATTAGTTAAGATTGATCCAAAGTCGATTGGAGTTGGGCAGTATCAGCATGATGTGACGCAATCTAAGTTAAATGATTCATTAAACTTTGTTGTTGAAACAACGGTGAACCAGGTAGGGGTTAATGTTAATACGGCATCACCTGCGTTATTAAAGTATGTAGCGGGACTTTCAACAACCATTGCGAATAACATTGTTAAACATCGTGATGAAGTTGGAAAGTTTACTAAACGTGAAGAATTAAAGAAAGTAGCTCGTTTAGGAGCTAAAACATATGAGCAAGCAATTGGGTTCTTACGTATCATTGATGGAGTGAATCCACTTGATAAAACAGGGATTCACCCAGAAAGTTATCAAGTTGCAGAACAAGTGCTTGAAACACTAGGATTTAATAAAGATGATTTAGGAACACCTGAATTAAAGTCCGCGATTGAAAAAGTAAATCGTGAGAATTTAGTTCAAAGTTTAGGAGTAGGGGAACATACGTTAAATGATATTTTAGATGCCTTCATTGCTCCAAATCGCGATCCTCGTGATGATATTGAAGCCCCCCTTTTACGTTCAGATGTTTTAAAACTAGAAGATTTAAAACCAGGAATGGAATTACAAGGAACAGTTCGTAACGTTGTAGACTTTGGAGTCTTTGTTGACTGTGGAGTGAAAGAAGATGGACTTGTTCACTTATCAAAAATGCGCAAGCAATTCGTTAAACATCCAATGGATGTTGTCTCAGTTGGGGATATCGTTAAAGTGTGGGTAGACTCAGTTGATTTACAACGTAAACGATTAGCTCTAACTATGATTGCTCCAGAAGCAAAATAACAAACAAAGAGGGACTATGTCTAACTAGACGTAATCCCTCTTTGTTTATTTACTGCACCTTAGTTTTAGATTCATTCGAATGAGTTTTGATATAAATTTTTAAACATTTAATTAATAGAATGAGTGAGTAAATAACTAAGAAGTAAATCATCAAGTTTAATAGATTAGGTAATCTAAATAAGATGTAAGAAAAAAAGCTTACCACAACGTTTGTTTCACCTAATAGTTCCATGTTATCCTTCTCCTTTCTTTAGTGATAGTATATCATGTAAATGGTAAAAAATGTTATAATATCGATGTAGCGGTAAGGTATTTTTTAATCATGAGAGGAGAGTTTGATGAGTTATTTTAACTTCATTGCTTCAGATTATGAAATGCCAGATGTGGATAATACAGAAATACCGATGAATAATTTGGTATATATATTTACTAAAATTGAAATAAATAATACAATAGGTCTATAAAAAGAACCCGAAAGGATGTTACGATCATGTCAAAAGTATTAGCAAAAGTTAAAGATTATGCTATCACTGAAGAAATGTTAAATGAAACAGTTGAAGCATTACGTACTCAACAACATATCAATATTACAACAGATGAGCAAAAACAAGATTTATTAGATGAGTTAATTGCACGCCAATTAGTCGTTGAAGATGCGATTGAATCAGGATTAACACAAACAGAAGAATTCCAAAAATTATATCGCGAATTTGTTTTCCAACACAGTATCGGACAAATGTTTAAAACAATTACTGTAACAGATGAAGAGTGTGAAGCGTATTACAATGAAAATAAAGATCAATTCAAAGAAGAAATGATTCGTGCGGCACACATTTTAGTAGATGAAGAAGAGCAAGCTAAAGAGTTATTAGCAGCGATTGAAAATGGAGCAGACTTCCACGAGTTAGCAAGTGTTAATTCAAAATGTCCATCTGGATCACGTGGTGGAGATTTAGGAGATTTCGGTCGTGGACAAATGGTTCCTGAATTCGAACAAGCAGCATTTGCTTTAAATATCGGTGAAATTTCAGGAGTTGTTAAAACACAATTCGGATATCACTTAATTAAGTTATTAGATAAAAAAGATGTTCTTCCATTTGCAGATGTAAAAGGACAAATTCAACAATACTTAACATCTAAAAAACAAAACGAAATGTACTCTAACTTCACACAAGGGTTAAAGTCTAAATATACTGTCGAAAAAGCTTAATAAAAATAGTTTGCTTTTCAAATGAAAAAGACAAAAAACTGTTTACTTTGCTATTCAAAGTATTTATAATAATAGTATAGTTAGATGAAGGAGGAAGTCAAAATGGTATTTGATCGCGTTAAAGAAATTATTGTAGATGAATTAGGTGTAGATGAGGAAAAAGTAACAATTGAATCAACGTTAGAAGATTTAGGAGCTGACTCATTAGACGCTGTAGAATTAATCATGGCATTAGAGGAAGAATACGATTTAGAAATCGCTGAAGAAGATGCAAAATCAATGAAAAGCGTAAAAAATATCGTTGAATATATTGAAGCCCAACAATAATTTGAGCTATTAACTAGGAGAGTGATCATATCGTTCTCCTAGTTTTTTTAATCTTTTAGAATGCGGTCATAAAAAATTTAAATTCCTGTGGATAAATGTTATAATTAGGTGCGAGATTAACAACCTATTAATGGAATAGAGAAATTAAAATTCGGAGGTGAAGTGTGGATGGATCGTTCGAGAAAAGTGATTAATGATTTATTAACAGATGTTTTTAATCAAATTTTGATTTTAGAAGAACGTAATTTAACAGAAAATGATGCTGTGGATGTGACAATGACAGAAATTCATGTGATTGAGGCAATTCGCAAATGTGAGCCCGCAACGATGGGGACGGTATCTAAACGTTTAATGATTACAATGGGAACATTAACAACTTCTGTGAATCGTTTAGTTGAGAAGGGATATGTGACTCGTAAACGAGATGTTAACGATCGACGTGTCGTTCTACTTGATTTAACAGAAAAAGGACAAAAAGTTTTTGAAATCCATGAGCAATTCCATGAAGAATTAGTCAACGCTGCTCTTAAAGATTTAGAGTTTCGTGAAGATCTAGTTCTAGCGTTAGAGAGTATTTGTCGTTTCTTTAAAAAGTTACAAGAAAAGCATCAATAAACATAAAAGTCAGTTTAAGGTAAATAATTACATAAAATTAATAAAGAATCAATTTCAATTATATGGTTTAATATTCATATAAGAGGAGTTGATTTTTTTATGTTTAAATTAAAAACATCAAAACAAGTAATGATGAGTGCTTTATTAATGCTAAGTTTTTTAATGCCTATAAACGTACAAGCGACTGTCAATAATGAATCATTTTCTAATCATTACGATCAATTTTATAGTTGTCATCGTGAAGAATTATCATTTACTCTTTTTTACGGTTATGGTTTTAAAACGAATCAAGTGTTAACTGAATCTGATGTTGATTTAGATCTGATGAGTGATTATGCGCTTTTAGTTAATTTAACAACAAATGAAGTCATTTATGAAAAGAATGCGTATGAACGAACTTATCCTGCTTCATTAACTAAAATGATGACCGTATTAGTTGGAATAGAACATATGAAAGATGAAGAGATTATTATCGATGTAGATTATCAGGCATTGGCAGCAGAGGGGGCTGCGATTGCAGGGTTCTCTAATGGAGAAGTCGTCTCTTACAAAGATCTATTGTATGGAACGATGCTACCATCGGGTGCTGATGCAGCTTTAATGTTAGCTAAAGTAGTGGCTGGTTCTGAAGAAGGATTTGTGGCGCTCATGAATGAAAAAGCAAAACAGTTAGGAATGAAAGATACTCATTTTACTAATGTAGTCGGACTTCATGATGATGAGCATTATTCAACGGCTTGGGATTTAGCCATGTTAGAAAAAGCTGCCTTACATAACGAAATGTTTAGAGAAATATTTTCAGCTAAGTCTTACACGACAGATAGTGCGAATGACTTAACATTTACAAGTCGTATGTTTGATCGAATGGCGTCTCCTATTTTTGATGGGGGTGAGGTGTTAGGTGGAAAAACAGGCTATACAGAAGAAGCTGCACTTTGTTTAGCAAGTTATGCGACAGATGGTGATAATGAATACTTGTTAATAACAACTCATGCAAAGGGAAGTCCGTATACACCACAGTACCATGTCTTAGATGCTTTAAGTGCCTATGATTATTTCTTAAATTAGTTAAAACAAGAATATCATGACTATTATAAGTAGTTATGGTATTCTTTTTTGCATGATGCTCAATATAAAGTAGAGTGTCTTTTTAATGATAAATAAAAACAGGCTAATTAGTGAGTTAGAAAGTAATAGTTTAAACTCGTGATATTTTTGATTGGGATGTATTGAATAACAAAGTAGCATTAAAACTAATGATTGAGAAAGATTGTGAACAGGGGATGATAAAATGAATATAAAAAAACATGCTGCACATGAGCCATTTTCCTGTGAGTTAGCTGGGGCAAACACAGCAGTTATTTTTGTTCACGGTATTTTAGAAGGTCCATTTCAATTTCATGGATTGGCAGCTAAGGTGTTAGATCACGGAATGTCCGCTTTTGGAATTTTACTTCCAGGTCATGGAACAACTGCCGAAGGATTTTCAAAAAGTAATCGTGATCAGTGGGTGAGTTTCTTAGATGAAAAAATTGAACAATTATCTAAGAAATATTTAACTATTATTTTAGTCGGACATTCGATGGGATCTTTATTATCATTGTTAGCGAGTGAGAAACATGACAGTGTCGTAGGCGTAGTTGCGATGGCCACCCCGTTAGCAGTGAAAGTTAGTTTGAAGGGATTTATTTGTTCATTGAAAGTCATGACAGGTCGCTATAGTCCAAATGATGAGTATGTATTAGCAAGCTATCGAGCTTGGAGTATTACAAAAGGAACATGGAGAAATTATCTTCACTGGATTCCAAGATATTTAGATTTGTTTTATTTGATGAATCAAACTAAAAAAAGACTGCCTCATCTGAAGAAGAAGTTATTGTTTATTCATGGTGGATGTGATGAGTTTGTTAGATATAAAACTGTTAAGATTTTAAAAAATAGTTTATCAGGAGCTGATTTTGAAGTGGTAGAGCTTTGTGAGTCTGGTCATTTCTATTATCGTGGGGATGAGCAACAAAAGGTTGAACAAACGATTCTATCTTTTATTGATCAGTTTCAAAAATAAAATCTTTATGAAAAAAACGGCTCTTTGTCAAATAGTGTTGCTGATTAACTTTTTATCTATTACAATGAGTGACTTAAATTGAAATCCTAGTGGTTATGATGCTAGGATTTTTACTTTGGGTTTGGTTAGGTTTTGAGTGATAAGAATTCTTGATTTAAAATGGTAAAAGCTTCGATAGCCAAAGGCGATTCGTTTAATGACTTTAATTTTATTGTTAATGCCTTCAATGGGACCATTGGTGTACGAAGTGGTCAGTGTGTTTTCAATATAAGATTGATACGTTTTAAAGGTTTGAAAAGCGGTTTGGAATTCAGGAGAAATCAGAGGGTGTTTGGCTTGAAGTAAGTGATGGAATCGCTCTAAGTTTTTGGTTTGAAGAGCGAAAAGTAAGTCTTGATAGAGATCATAGGTTGCTTTTAATTCAGGAGATAAATTAAGTAAAAAGTTTAGGATATCGATCTCACGCATCGGTTGTTTAAAACAGTAAACGGAACGATAAGTCGTGGTGTTAAGTAAGGTGTGAGACTTTAAAAATAATCGCCAGTAACGTTTAAATTTGCGACTGTGTTTCTTAAACTGTTTCATGAATCGAATTCTTGTTTTATTTAACGCACGAGAAATATGTTGAACGAGATGGAATGGATCGAGGACAATTTTGGCCTGAGGAAAAAGCTCCTTAATTAAGCTGATATAAGGGGCGTACATATCAATGACAATATGTTTGACACGAGAACGTGCTTCTTGGGTATATCGTTTAAAATAGGTTTGAAGGGAACTTAAACGTCGATCTTCAATGATATCAATGATTTGTTTCGTATCGGCATCGCAAAAGATAAAGGACATATGCCCCTGGGCAGATTTAACGGATTTAAACTCATCAAAACAAAGGTTTTCAGGCAAAAAATTAAAGTTTAAGTTTTGTGACTCATAAAAGCTATGGATGATGCGATTCACAGTTGAATGAGAGACTTGATGACGACGGGCAATATCTGACTCCGAGATTTTATTTTGTGCTTCTAACGCAATGGCATGTTTGGTGTTGTAAGAAATGAAGCAGTTCTTTTCAACAATCGATGTTTTTAGAGTGAAGGTAGATTGGCAATGCCCACAGTAGTAACGTTGTTTCTTTAAATCTAAATAAGTATCATGGAGTGAAACTTTAGGAATGACAATTCGAGAGGTTTTAAACCCATGTTTTTTGAACTTTGAATCAAATAGTGTCCCACAGTGTTCGCAATGAGTGGGTTGATAAGATAAAATGCCTTTAAAAATGAAGCTAGTCACACCATGAATCTTCACCTCTTCAAAATAATCTTCTTCAAAGGTGATCTGTTTGTCTTTAATATTTAAGAGTTTTCTAGTAAAATAGGAGTGAGACATCCAATCCATCCTTTCTATTGTTTTTTAGCCGATAACATTGTAACAGGACGGAGACGGGATGTCTCTTTTTTTATGCCATAAAAAGAGGCGTTGTTTCATCAGCAACACCAAATATTATAGAACCAAAAAAACGTAGTCGGTTAGACTACGTTTTTATTTCATTCCTATTACGCTAAATAAGCTATAAGGATGGTTTTTATTTTCGATTGGTTTATAACTTGAGTAAAACTTACGACCAGTCACTTCTTTTAAACCGGCTTCCTTTAAGGCTGCTACCATTTCGTTAATTGTAAATCCATGGTGTCCATCAAATTCTAAATGATGACGATGAAATTCTCCACTATCAGGTAATAAATCAACAATGATTAGTTTCCCATTATTTTTTAAATAGCTAACTAGTTTTTTGATGACTGCTTTGAAGTCCTTAATATGATGCATGACCATTGAACTGTAAATGACATCAAATTGACGATCAATATCTGACTCTAAAATATCACCCGTATACGTTTGAAGATGAGAGAGATGGCGATCACGAAGTTTTTGTTCAAGCTCTTTAATATTCTCTGCGGAGCTATCCACAAGTAATCCTTCTGATATTTTGTTCTTTAGGTTTAAGGAGATTAGACCCGTTTTGCATCCAAATTCCATCACTTCAAGTGGACCATGACCCATGTAACTTTCAATTTCAATACTTACCGCATGAGCGCGTTTTACACGGATGTCTTCATCCTCTGTTAAGATTAATTGGTTGAAATCCAAACTCATCACTCCCTTTCAAAAGCATTTAGAATTTATTAATAATATTATTATTCTATCATATTTTAAATGATTTTTCAGTTTTTATCGTGTAATACCAATCTACATTAAATGACAATATTTTTGGAATTGAACTACTTTGAAACTGGTTATGAAGACAAATAGAATATCCTTATCGTTGATCAATTGATTTAGAAAGTCGGAGAATTTTAACACGAGTTAAGTTAACTATTAAAAAATACTTAAGAATTTCAAGTCACCGTTTAATGACTTATGATGACGATAATAGGGTATATTTTCCTATTAGTTATTGTCATCTCCTTCATATGATTTTATAATAAGAAAAGAATGATAGCTCATCAATTCATTATATGACGAGTTGAAGTGATTTATCATTTTTATTATTTATAATCTATTGTCATACTATACGATTGGGTTATTGGTGTTGCAATAGAATGAACAGGGCATTTATTAATGATAACGACTTAGTGGATGATGAGACGTTAGGAAAAGGGAGATATAAAATATGTTAAAAAAGATGAATATTAAACAATGGATGATTGAAGGAATAGGTGCTATTTGGTTTTTCCTGACACTGGTCGCAACTAGTGTATTAATCGTCTTAAATTGTACATCCGTTTATAACTACGTTATTCATAAATACGGTTTAACAATGATCACTGGATTATCTGAACATGAATTAATGGTAAATTATAAAACAATGATTTCTTATTTACAAAGACCAAGGAAAGAACCACTAAAACTACCTGATTTTATCATGAGTGAAGCGGGAATCATTCATTTTAAAGATGTTAAAAGTATCTTTATGGTTTTATATACAATTATTTTATTATTTATTATCGCGATGATCATTTATTTAGTCATTAAGCATCGTGATAAGGATAAATGTATTTTATCCATTTTTAATAAAGGAGCTAATTTGGTATTTATTGTTTTTACTGCTTTAATCGCGATGATTACATTTAATTTTTCAAACACCTTTACGATGTTTCATAAACTTTTTTTTAGAAACGATTACTGGATGTTTGATTACCGAACAGATCCTGTCATTTTAGCCTTACCTGAAGAGTTATTTATGATTTTAAGTGTACTGATTATTGGTTTATTATTTATTGCTTGTTTCATTATTAAGTTTACTTACTACAAGTCAAATCGAAAAAAATAATGATTGTAACAGAAGCCTAGTGATTTAATCTAGGCTTTTTTTGTTAAATTTATCGATTACTTTTAAAAACTCACATACACTATAATAAAACAACAGAAGAGGTGAAGTTATGATTTTTAGAGGACGGCAACTTTTTGATTTTAATGTGGGATTAGTTTTAGCTGGTGGGGGAGCAAAAGGAGCCTATCAGGCGGGAGTCATTCGTGCACTATGGGATTTAGATTTAATCGATAATGTAAAAGTTGTATCAGGTGTTTCGATTGGAACACTTAATGCACTATGTTTATGTATGAAAGACCGAGATTTAATTGAGAAAGGTTGGAAGTCATTATCTTATTCTAAAATTATGACAAAAGGAGAAGGCATCAAAATTAGTGAGATTGGGGAACTAATTAAAAATTTCACGCTACATAAGGGGCAGTCAATGACTGACAATATTGACTTTAGTACACTAGGCGTTATTTCTCAAAAAGGAATTCGAGATTATATTCAACAATTTGTTGATGTTTCTGTTTTAAACGATATTAGCACTCATGTTTATAGTTGCGTCTATAATGTAACAGAAGGATATCCTCAGTATTTTAGATTAAATAATTATTCAAAAGAAGAAATTATCGATATTACAGTCGCTTCTTGTGCAGTTCCTTATCTCTTTTCTCCTGTTTCATTTAAAGGCAAACAATATGCAGATGGTGGAATTAATAATCCATTATATCCAAAACCTAATGCAGATAACGTTCCTATTTATCCTTTAATGAAGCATGATTGTGATTTAATTATCGTGGTTCATTTAAATTACTCAGATAAAATTGATCGAAAACTTTATCCACAATCTAATATTATTGAAATTTATCCATCCGCTTCATTAGAATTAATTAATGGATCGGGGACCATCAATTTTAATCAGTCAGCGATTATTGAAAAAATTCAAATGGGATATCGAGATGCTTTAGTTGCTCTGACTCCTATGTTAATGGCCCATTTAAAAGGAAAAAGTATGATGCCATATATTAAAAGTCATTATCGATGGAATGAACAGTTTTTGAAAAAAACTAAAAAATAAAACCCGCTTAATTGTTTAGCAGGTTTTATTTACTATTCATTTTGTTCAAGTTCGTCAAAGATGTCTGCATACTTCGTGTTAGGTGGAAATCTTTTAGCGATAGCATATCCATTAACAATGAGTTTAGCATTATACATGTGATTAGAAATATCTTCTACAGAAGTCGAATCAAAGTCATTAGTTAACCAAACATAAGCAAGTGTTCGACCATACTGATCTTGACGTTCTTCATCAAACTCTAGATACAGTGTTTGTCCTTTTTTTAATTGTTGTTTTGTATAGTTACTAGCGATTTCACCTTCAACAGTATTTTTATCAGTATCTGGATGAACACTTTCAGGCGCATCAATTCCAATTAGTCGAACTCGAATGTCTTCATTGGTTTGAGTCGTCACAATAATGGTATCTCCATCCACAACTCGTTTTAAAGTAACCTGTTCAGTTGAGATATTGTTTGTATTGGAAATTAAAAAATCATAGAAGTCTTCTCCAAAAAAGATACATCCACCGATTAATAAAATGGTAACGAGAAATTTAATAAATTTAGGTTGCTTTTTTAACCATTGATTAAATGTATTTCGTTTCATGAATCCTCCTTATAACATCAATTTGTCGATTAGTATCTAAATAAATCTAATGACTATTTTAACAGGAGAACAGTTGAAACGGCTAGTTTTTATTTAATATAAACACGTGAATTTTGGTAGTTTATGTCGGTTTTAGTTTTATCATGAGGAGATAGGTTTATGAGATAAAAAGTTTATGATCATTTAGATAAAAAGATGCTAAAAAGATAAGTCGTTGCATATGATAGATAGGATGTAAAATCACTATGGGAGGGCTCAATGATGAGTGCTTTAATTAGCTTAGTTATTAGCTTTATTATGTTTTTAGTTTTTGTTTTTAAACTTTCATTTTTTATTGTTGTTATTGGATTTCAGTATGGAGTTTGGGCATATATCATTTATAAGTTCTTTAGGTTTATTACAAGACCGCTTAGATATTCTCACTTATAATTAGATGAAAAAGCGATAGCAAAGGGGCTATCGCTTTTATAGTTAAATGATATCGATATATTTTATGATAGAATAAATGAAGATGATCTAAAAAAGGGGAGAACGATTGATGGATGCAAAAGAAAAAGAGTTTTATCAGGAGGGACATCGTCTTTATAAAAAGATAGGAAAATCGATAGTCAGTACCCTCATTGTATTTTTAGTTTTTATTATGGGACTTAATGCCTTGCTGAGTTCAGTCGCTTCTGATCTTGCAAATACGTGGCTGATTTTAAGTTGTTTTTTAGGAATTATTTTTACGATTTTTTATTGTAGTTACACGATTTTAGAAGCTATTAAAATAATGAATCATAAAAAAGAATAAGCATTAGCTTATTCTTTTGACTGAATGATGCGACAGTATTCAATTGGGGAAGGAACGCCAATTAGAATCTGTCCTTTTTTTTCTAAAATTTCAGTCACTAATAATGCATCTTTTTTAATCCATTCCTCTAAAGTAAAAGTAGTATCTGTTGTAAAGTGACTGATACATTTTCCATAGAAGACGTCATTTTCATAGTGATAAACTAAAGGAGTAAATTTTTCAGAAATGCTTAACGTGCAATAATCTAGTTCTAGGTTCTCATTATCATTGGTAAATTCACGAGAAGGTAAGTTTTTAGGAGTCTCGTAAGAGATTAATTGAACGTTATTCTCTTCAGTTAATGTAAAGAAAAACAGATGGGAAGATTGACGGTGACGATCTTCTTGCACTAACCCTTCATCGGATAGCTTTAGTGTTGTAAAATAACTTTCCTCTAAAACAAAAAATCCATTTAATTCATCTGGTAAGTTTTTAATGCGATCATTAACAACGCGATTAATATGTTTAGCATAAGGATGAGTCAGTTGACTTTCCTTGATTTGTTTTTCTATTTGTTGTTTATTATCAAAGTCTCCAACAATATAAGCTTTAAATCGTTCCAGCTGATTCATATTACTCACTCCCGTTTTAAGATTTTTATCTTAGTATAACTCTAAATAAATAGGATTTATGGGGAAATATGTATCATTCAAATTAAAATCTGAATTACTCATAAATTTAGATGAATTCGTTTGTCTTTTTACTAATGAGTTAAGTAAAAGCCCCCATGTTAGGAATGAAAGACTTGTCTTTACTGTTTTAATAAACTATTAAATAAATAAGTTTTAAATAAGTCACTGTCAAGATCAATACAAGTCACAGAGTTTGGTGTACTGGATTGTTGGTCTAAAAAGATTTGACCATAATTCTCATCTTTTTTCGTCTCAACAGTTGCATAAGCATTAATACACTTTGTCATGACTTCAGGCCAAATGGCACAAATCATAGCCGTAGGATCGGCTAATTCAAATCCATTAAGTCCAAGTTTTTTACAATATTCATAAAGTGATTCAGTGCATCGAACCGCAAATTTGGCTGTGTCTGACTGACTGTTCTTTAAATCGTTTAAATCTTTTTCAGTAATAAATGATCTTTTTTCAATGACATCCCAACCTACGAATAGCTTTGGAACCTCTAAATTGAGTACGATAGCAAGTGCTTCTGAATCAACATAAACATTAAATTCAGCCGTTTCAGTTGTATTGCCAGCCCCTAGTCCTGTTCCTGCCATTAAGGTGATTGATTTTAATTTATTCATCGTTTCTGGTGCCTTTAACGCAGCCATCGCGATATTTGTTAACGGTCCAAGCGTTACTAGTTCAATCTCATAAGGATTTTCTTCAATTAAGCGAATTAAGGCATCTATAGCGTGTTCTGATTCCACAGGAATATCAGGGATGTTTAAAAACATATTTCCTAATCCATCTGCACCATGAACATTATCCGCTGTAAATAAATCGCGAAATAGTGGTTTACCCATTCCTTTATAAACGCGTGGTTGATAAGTGTTGGCCACATCAATAGCCACTAACGCATTTTGAACAGCTTGATCAATTCCGATATTACCAGCTACGACTGTTAATGCTAATACGTCAATACTTGGTTCACGAAGTGCTGTGATAATAGCAATCACATCATCAGATGCTGTGTCTGTATCAATAATAAATTTTCTCATACAATCTCCTCCACATTATTTCTAGCGCTAGTTTACCATAAATCGACAGAACAAGGTAATACATTAAAAATAAATGCTAACTTGTATACTAGTTCATCAACTTCTAAAAAAATTAATGATTTAGAGTTTTCAATCATAAGATGTAAAGGGAAGAGATATGATTGATAATAAAGAAAGTTAAGAGATGAAGTTTTAGATGAAATCCTATTAAAAACTTAGGAAGGACTTGATTATCAGAAGTGAATCTCTTATGATAATCATAGATTATCGAAATTTGACGGATAGAGGGAAAAGGGAAGCCTATGTATATTTTAAAAGCAGTTTTTTTATGTAGTTTTATTTTTTTAACGATTCAAAACTTTCAATCCATCTTACAACGTAAACGATTTGTGTCTTATCCAAAGTATATGACACATGTTAAACGAGCGATTGATGAGATTAACACATATATGGTTCAAGAAGTAGCTCAAATGTATGATGAAGCAGGGGAGCTTGTCGATGCAACAGTACTTGTTCACAACTTAAGACGTTTAACAGGCGTATTTTTTATCATGCATCCTTTTGTAGGAGCTTTTATTTATGATCAGCCGTTACTAACGCTTATTTCATTTGTTTTATCAATGGGATATTTAATTGGAAACTATTGTTTAGAACAAATTATGTTTGGTGAAGAAAAGACAAAATATTTTGTTGTTGATTATATCGTAGATCATTTGATTCCTATTTTAAATCTTGCAATTGTTATATTAATGTCGATTTATTTATAAAAGCGTAAAAAGAGACTGAATAAATTCAGTCTAGTCATTTAAATGATTGAAGATAAAAATCCACAAGTTAGGTAACTTGTGGATTTTTGTTTAGGAAGTAGAAAGAAGGCTAGTAAATAAATTCACTTAGTGTACTGAGACATGTAGCCATTTTTATCATAGCCAAATTTATTAAATTTATTCTCTTTAATCACTGTTTTTAAGATTATGCCAAAATAATGGATGATAATTGAAGAGATAATAAATTTTTGTGTATTGAATCATTAAAAATCAGCTTTTAAATGAACAATTACTTAAAGTCGTTTAAGTCAAATGGAATATTTAATGTTTCCATGAAATCAAGTAACTGTGCTTCACGACTAGCTCCAGCTAATGCACAAAAAGGCATGTCTTGAACTAAGAAAAATCCCATAATGATTTGTGTTAAAGAGCAATTGTATTTTTTAGTCAATGTATTTAATTTTTTAGCTAGTTGTAAGTTTTCTTCTGTGTAGTAAGGACTATCTGTTACATCTAAACCAGCTTCTAATTTAGTGAAAAATCCACTACATAAACTAAAATAAGGCATCGCTAAAACGTTTGATTCTTTATGAAATTGTAGCATTTCTTCATCCATGACAACCATTGTTTCATCTGGATAAGGTTTCATAGCTTTTGATGCAATATTATATAGCGCTTGATTGGCAACAAATCCGCGATATCCTTTTTCCTGACAATATGCCATAGCTTCTTTCATACGTGATGTTTTCCAGTTTGAGCAACCATAGTATTTAATTTTTCCTTCACGAACGAAATCTTCCATTGTCTCGATTAATTGTGAAACAGGTAAGCTTTCATCATCACGATGATAAAAATAAATATCAATACAGTTAATACGTAAAGCATTTAGACTTTTTTCTAAGTCAGAACGCATTTCTTCTTTACTTAGTCGATTTTGATTCATGTTATCTAGTGGAGGATGTCCTCCTTTTGTCATGATAACTAAATCATCGTGTCCTCCTCGATACTCAATCCAATCTCCAATAACACGTTCTGAACGACCAATTTCACCTAAAACCCAGTCATTATAAATACGAGCTGTATCAATGACATTTCCTCCAAGGCTAACATACCGATCTAGCATTTTAAAGGCGTCTTCTTTATCCCATGCAATTCCTGCATTTGCTGTTCCAAAACCAATTGGACATAGTGAAAGTGTTGTTTCTTTAATTTGAATACGCTGCATCCTATCACTCCTTGAAAAAAGTTATTATTTAACAGTATGACATCTTTTAAAGACATAGTAAAGCATTTTATGTCTAATCCATAAGTATCTAAGTTTTTTTAAGTTATTAAAAAGCTATAGTGATTGAAGAACCCTTTTATCAGTAGCTGTTCGTTTTACTAGACATATTATACTGATAAGAATATTGATGAGTTTATTGATTTTGCATATAACTATACAGAGGTTACGGTCAATCTTTCATGGATAAAAAATTTTTAATGTTGCTACAGTTCTAATATTTTAATTCAACACTAGATGGTTTATATAGGTTTAAAAATCGTTTTAAATAATCAGTCGTTCATTTGCTTTTTATAATTGAAATTGATTAGAGATAACTAAAAAAGGAGGAGATTATTGTGGAGAAACCATACTATTATTTAATGGCACTTTTTGATGATCAAACAAATGACATATTTCATTCAATGAAACAGGCCATTCCATCATCTAAAGACGAACCTTCAGTTTTTTTACCACATTTAACACTAGGGGCTTACATGGATGTTGACGAATTTGAACTTTGTGAGTGGATTGATGGTCAGTGCCAACGACTTTATCCAATCAAACTTAATTTTAATCACTTAGGATTATTCGCATTAAAGGTTTTGTTTATTGCTCCACAGCCTTCTAATGAACTTGTTGAGATGCATCAAATCATTCACGAACGCTATGATAATGATTATGGTGAGATTGGATATAACTATACAATTCAGTCAAATAATTGGGTTCCTCATGTCACGTTATTAATGAGCAGTGAACCTCATACAGTACTAGAGACATTGCCAGTTGTTGATCAATTATTTGCTCCCTTTATAGGACTCGTTAACACATTAGTGCTTTATGAATATCACTCCATGCGAAAGATAAAAGTATTTCCTTTAAATCATGAGTTAAACAGTGCGGAGTTATAAGTAAAAAGGACCACTTGAGTGGTCTTTTTTGATAGAAACAAATTTTGTACATTTAAGTCTTAAAATTCTTTTATTAATGTAAATATGTTAATTAACGACAGAATATAATATAAGGAAATGGGAGGTTTTAAGGATGAGAGACTTAAATGAGCTCATAATTCGAATGACGCTTGAAGAAAAGGTTAGTCTTTGTTCAGGACTAGATTTTTGGCGACTAAAATCAATTAAACGTTTAGGAATTCCATCAGTCATGGTAAGTGATGGACCCCATGGTTTAAGAAAGCAATCAGATGATGCGAAGTATACGGATATTAATAATAGTATTGAAGCGATTTGTTTTCCAAGTGGCGTAACGACTGCTTGTTCATTTGATCGAGATTTATTATATCGATTAGGAGATGTTTTAGGACAAGAGTGCCAAGCTGAAAATATTGCTTTTATTTTAGGGCCATCTATCAATATTAAGCGGTCTCCATTAGGGGGACGTAATTTTGAATATTTTTCAGAAGATCCTTATTTAACAGGAGAACTAGCAACGACGTATATTAAAGGCGTTCAAAGTCATCAAGTCGGAACAAGTTTAAAACATTTTGCTTGTAATAATCAAGAAAATCGCCGAATGACGGCTAGTTCAGAAGTAGATGAACGAACATTACGAGAAATTTATTTAGCTGGATTTGAAAAAGCAGTTAAAGAGGCTAGTCCTTGGAGTGTTATGACATCTTATAATCGATTGAATGGAATCTTTACGTCGGAATCCTCTTACTTACTAACTGATATTTTAAGAAACGAATGGGGATTTAATGGATGTGTGATGAGTGATTGGGGAGCTGTTAATGATCGTGTCGCTGGATTAAAAGCAGGACTTGATTTAGAGATGCCGGGAAGTCGAGGAACAAATGATGCAAAGATTAAACGGGCCATTAAAAATAAAACACTTAGTGAAGAGATTTTAAATGAAAGTATTGAACGAATTTTAACTAAAATTTTCGAATATGTGGATAACAAAAAAGAGATGACGTTTAATAAAGAAGCTCACCATCAAGTGGCTCGTCAACTGGCTAATGAGAGTGCCGTTTTATTAAAAAATGAAGGCATTTTACCTTTATCAGCTAACGATTGTCAAATTGCATTTATCGGTGAATTTGCTAAAACACCACGTATTCAAGGGGGAGGAAGTTCTCATATTAAACCTTACAGGGTAAGCAGTGCCTTAGACGCTGTATCAGAGGTTGGGTGTATTTCGTATGCTCAAGGATTTGTTACTGATGTTGATGAAACGCAAATTGATTTATTAAATGATGCTGTTGAATTAGCCAAATCAAGTGATGTCGCTGTTATTTTTGCGGGACTTCCAGATGCTTTTGAATCTGAGGCTTATGATCGTCAACATATGAAACTTCCAAATTGTCAAAATGAATTGATTGAAAAGGTATGCGCTGTTCAATCGAATACGGTCGTTGTTTTACATAACGGATCACCGGTTGAAATGCCTTGGGTGAATGAAGTTAAGGGGATTTTAGAAATGTATCTTGGAGGAGAAGCGGTAGGTGAAGCAACGATTGATTTATTGTTTGGTCACACGAATCCCTCTGGAAAATTAGCCGAAACATTTCCACTTCGACTAGAGGACACGCCTGCATACTTATCGTATCAAGTCATTGATGATGAGATTTATTATGATGAAAAGTTATTTGTCGGTTATCGTTATTATGACACAAAGGAACTACCTGTTTTGTTTCCATTTGGTCATGGATGTAGCTATACGACGTTTGAGTATCATGATCTTGTTGTTAGTCAAACGTCAATGCGTGATGACGAGTCCTTAACCTTAAGTTTTAAAGTTACTAATACAGGTTCTGTGTTTGGAAAAGAAGTCGCTCAACTATATGTGCAAGATTTAACATCTTCAGTTATTCGTCCAATAAAAGAGTTAAAGAATTTCGAAAAAGTTGCCTTAGAACCGGGTGAGACGAAAATAATTACGTTTGAGTTAAGTCAACGAGATTTTGCTTATTATGAAGTTAAAATTTCTGATTGGTATGTATCAACCGGAAATTATCATTTATTAGTTGGATCCTCTTCAAGAGATATTAGACTTCAAACGAAAATTTTTATTGAAAGTACAAAAAGTTTACCTTCTAAAGTTACCCAAAATACAACTTTGGGGGATTTGATGAAGTATAAGCCATTAAATAAGATGATTTCAAGTGTCTTAGAGATTATGGGTGAGAAAAATGATAACGATGCGATTAGTAAAGAGATGAAACTAGCGATGATTCAAGACATGCCTATTCGTGCGCTTCGAAGCTTTAAAGGAGTCGATAACTATATGATTGAAACATTAGTAAAGACTTTAAATCATCTCATTAATTAGATGAATAAAACGCACTCATTTAGTGGAATATTAAGTGTGTAACTTAATTTTAAAGGAGGCGAGTGTTATGAAGTTAGCACCTGCTCAGTTACACAGTCTTAATGAATTGAAATTGAAACGCTGTAGTACATTAACGAAAACTGCCGTGTATAAAGATGATGCGAAATCTAAAACACACGATAGTTAGTCAGATAATGAGTTGCTTTCTTTAATTAAGTAAAAAAAATCAATGCCTGTTGGCATTGATTTTTTTGTTTGATCAAGTCTCATCGTTATCAAACAAAATTTAATAATAAAAAAATGTAAACGCTATACGAATAAAGATTGACAAACATATACGTATAAGATACAATGAAAGCGTCATAAAAAACTCTAACATGTACGTATACTTAAATAAAATTTTCATTTAAAAACGTATTCATGTACGTATATGTTGAATATAGTGTCGAAAATTGATTAAATACTTCAGGAGGTCTACTATGGGGAAATATCAAGTAGAAGCACAACAATTATTAGAATTTGTTGGTGGGAAAGATAATATTTCAATGGTTACACACTGTGTGACACGTATGCGATTTGTATTAGTTGATCCATCACGTGCGAACATTGAAAAAATCGAAGCGTTACAATTAGTTAAAGGAACATTTACACAAGCAGGACAGTTCCAAGTTATTATTGGAAATGACGTATCAGTGTTTTACAATGATTTCAAAGAAGTTGCAGGAATTGAAGAAGCGAGTAAAGATGATGTCAAAGAAGCGGCTAAATCGAACATGAGTGGGATTCAGCGCTTAATGGCAAATTTAGCTGAAATTTTCTCACCATTAATTCCTGCTATCATTATCGGGGGGTTAATCTTAGGATTCCGTAATATCATTGGTGATGTTAAGATGTTCGAAGATGGAACGAAGACTTTAGTTGAAATGTCTCAGTTCTGGTCTGGAACGTATAACTTCTTATGGTTAATCGGTGAAGCTATTTTTCACTTCTTACCTGTTGGTATTACATGGGCAGTTACAAGAAAGATGGGAACAACACAAATTCTTGGGATTGTTCTTGGGATTACATTAGTTTCTCCACAATTATTAAATGCTTATGCAGTAGGTGGAGATTCTGTTGCACCAATTTGGGATTTTGGATTTGCACAAGTTGAAATGATTGGGTATCAAGCTCAAGTTATTCCAGCTATGTTAGCCGGATTTACGTTAGTTTATTTAGAGCGATTCTTCAAAAAAATCACTCCAAATGCGATTTCAATGATCGTTGTTCCATTCTTTGCTTTAGTTCCAACTGTTTTATTAGCTCATACAGTACTTGGTCCAATTGGATGGACAATCGGTTCTTGGATTTCTAATGTGGTTTACGCTGGTTTAACATCAACATTCTCTTGGTTATTTGCTGGAATCTTTGGATTTGCTTATGCACCATTAGTTATCACGGGATTACATCACATGACAAATGCTATCGACTTACAATTAGTAGCAGAATTTAATGGAACAATGTTATGGCCAATGATTGCTTTATCAAATATTGCTCAAGGATCAGCTGTTTTAGGAATGATTTATGTTAACCGTAAAAATGAAGAAGAAAAACAAGTTTCAATTCCTGCTTGTATCTCAGCTTACTTAGGTGTAACTGAACCAGCGATCTTCGGAATCAATATGAAATATGGCTTCCCATTCTTAGCAGGGATGATTGGTTCAGCAGTAGCAGCAGTTATTTCGGTTGGAACAGGTGTTATGGCTAATTCAGTTGGAATTGGTGGATTACCTGGAATCTTATCGATTCAACCACAACATATGTTAATGTTTGCGGTAGCATCACTTGTAGCGATTGTTGTCTCATTCGTTTTAACAGTTATCTTTGCTGCTAAAAAGAAATAAAACTACAATGAAAGAATCAGTTTCAATAACTTATCTTTTATTAGTTGTGTAATGAAAATAAAAAATTGTTTTAAAAAATAACAGATGGATAATATAGTAGTACCTTGTTCATTCTTCATGTGCTGAGAAAAAAGAGGGGATTCTGTATTATCCATTTCATGTTAATGTAGAGGAGCTTGAAAAATGAAAGATTTTAAGAATAGTGTTGTTTATCAAATTTATCCCAAATCATTTAATGACTCAAATAATGATGGATTTGGAGATTTACGCGGAGTTGTTGAAAAGTTAGACTACTTACAAGGGTTAGGTGTTGATTATATTTGGTTAACACCATTCTTCGTATCACCACAAAACGATAACGGATATGATATTGCGGATTATTACAACATTGATCCAGCTTATGGGACAATGGAAGATTTCGAGATGCTTGTTGAAGAAGCAACAAAACGTAACATTAAAATCATGTTAGATATGGTATTTAACCATACGTCAACGTATCATGAATGGTTTAAAAAAGCGTTACAAGGAGACCAAAAGTATAAAGATTACTATATCTTTAGAAAAGGTGAAAATGGAAATCCTCCAACAAACTGGGTTTCTAAATTCGGTGGAAATGCATGGGAGTATGTAGAACATTTAGATGAATATTATTTGCATTTATTTGATGTAACACAAGCCGACTTAAACTGGGAAAATCCTGAGTTACGCCAAGAGATTTACAATGTCGTTAATTTCTGGATTGAAAAAGGAGTTAAAGGATTCCGCTTAGATGTTATCAACTTAATCTCAAAACCAGATACACTTGAAAATGATTATGTTGGAGATGGACGTCGCTTCTATACAGATGGGCCACGTATCCACAAACATTTAAAAGAATTAAATGAAAATACATTTGGTAAACATGAAGATATTATTACAGTTGGGGAAATGTCTTCAACAACGATTGAAAACTGTTTAAAATATTCAAATCCTGATGAAAAAGAGTTAAGCATGGTCTTTAACTTCCACCACTTAAAAGTTGATTATAAAGATGGGGATAAGTGGAAATTAAAAGAATTCGACTTCGAAGAGTTAAAACACTTATTTAATACATGGCAAACAAGTATGATGGAAGGCAATGGATGGAATGCAGTCTTCTGGTGTAACCATGATCAACCACGAATTGTTTCTCGTTTAGGTGATGATAAAAACTATCATGAACAATCCGCTAAGATGTTAGCAACTACGGTTCATTGCTTACGCGGAACACCTTATATTTACCAAGGTGAAGAAATTGGAATGACAAATGCTTACTTTAACGATATGAATAAATATCGTGATGTTGAAAGTTTAAATTACTACAACATCTTAAGAGAACAAGGGCATACAGAGGAAGAAACATACGATATTATCATGGCGCGTTCTCGTGATAATTCACGTACTCCAATGCAATGGAATGATGAAGTAAATGCTGGATTTAGTGAAGCAACACCATGGTTAAGTGTAATCGATAACTATGAAACAATTAACGTGAAAAACAACTTAGAAAATGAAAATTCAATCTACTATCACTACAAAAAATTAATTGAATTAAGAAAGCAATATGAAGTTATTGCCGAAGGAACATATGAACCAATGTTACCGGATCATGAAGCTGTTTATGCGTATCGTCGTACGTTAAATAATGATGTTTTAATTGTTTTAAACAACTTCTATGGAAAAGATACACAAGTGACATTAGATCTTGAAGATGTAAAAGATTATCAATGTTTATTATCTAATTATGAGGCAAAAGAGTTAACTCAACAATTAACGCTTCGTCCGTATGAATCAGTTGTGTTTTATAAAAAAGGATAAAATGAAAGGGACTGCATGATAAGTGTGTAGTCCCTTTTGTATGTTGAGATATAGTTATCCACATGATAGAATAGATGGGGTGATTAAGAATGAAAAGTAAATATATTAAAATATATGATGATATTTTAAATAAAATAGAAAATAGCATTTATAAAATTGGGGATAGTTTGCCATCAGAAGCTGATTTAATGAGAGAATATGAAGCATCACGAGATACTGTACGTAAGTCATTAAATATGTTAGTGACCAATGGTTATATTACAAAAGCACGTGGAAAGTTAGCCACTGTTAATGATATTCATAAACTTAATTTTCCCATTGCTAAAATTACAAGCTTTTCAGAGTTATCTAATCAAGAGCATATGGATAGTAAAACACTATTAGAAGAATTCCAAGTCGTTAAAAACAATAAATACATTATGGAAAAGTTAAATTTGACAGAGGAACAAGAGGTGTGGAGTATTTTAAGATCACGTCAAATCGATGGGGAACGTGTGATCTTAGATCAAGACTATATTATGCGTGATGTCATTAATGACTTAACTGAGGACATATGTACTCATTCGATTTATAAATATATTGAAGAAGAATTAAATATTCAGGTGGGTTATGCACAAAAAGAGATTACAGTTCAAAAAGTTTCAGAACTTGATCGTAAATACTTAGATATTAAGGATGATGAAATGATTGTCGTTGTTAAAAGTTACACGTATTTAACTGACGGGCGCTTATTCCAATATACGATCTCAAAACATCGTGCCGATCGATTTAAATTCGTTGAATTTGCTGTTAGAGCCAATCCTAATGTCCTACCATCTTCATTTAATATGAAATAACTACTTAATAGTAGCCTTTATTTCATATTAAAAATGTCCACACTAAATTTAGTGTGGACTTCGAAATAGGAGCGCAAAATCAGATAAAAGGAGGAACTCTGGTTAGATGTTTGGCTATAGACTAACCATTAATAGTTTCTACGGAATTTGACAAATTATTTATAGATTTTAAAAATTAATCAGTTGTTAATAAAATAGATTTTGATACTTCTGTAAAAACTTATTTACAGATCGTTTTTTCACTGATTTTACTGTCAGTTATTTAACTATTAAATAGTTAAATAAACGGAAAAAATTGACGAAATATGGCATTTCGTGTTATAATACGTATGAGAATCAAGAAACGTTTTTCCGTTTTAGGTAGTGGTCACAGATCAAAATATCGGTGCGAGCTGCTAAAAGAAAAGTAGCTTTTTTGTTTTCGTATTGATTCTATTTTAGTAATCACGGACGATAGACTTATATCAATAGATAACCAATTCATTCACTGTTAACTCCCAATTACGTTGAATGAAAATAATAAGTAAAATACGAGCTCCCAACTCGTTATCTGTTTTACTTATTCTCATTAATTTAAAAACTGCCCATTTTAAATTAATAACTCCCAATATGATGTATTATTACCCAAAACGCCTTTAATTTAGATATGAGAACCGTGAAATAAAAAAAGTCATCATAACACCTTTTGTGTATGATGACTTTTTTTGTTGAATTCTCACGTCTTAATCCTTATTTTTAAATTGATAACTAGACACTAAAACTTGATTAGGTTGAATATTGATTTTTCCTTCGTATACTATTTGATTAGCCTTAGGGTCAAGGACTGAGATATATTGTGATCGATGATTAATTTGATATTCTTGATAAATCGTATAAATTAAACCGTTGTTTACGATTACTTCTTCTGCTGATAAAAAATCATTCATAAAAGTTGGAGTCTGCATAGGAGTTAACTCAATGATTTGATTTTGATCATCAAACGTTGCTTTCATTAATCCAGAGTAGTCAACTAAGAAAAATAGTTCATCTTCGACGGTAGCCATGTGATAGATGGAAGCATATTCATTTATCCCATTTATTTGATAGGTTTTTTGTTCATTTGTTTCAATATTAGTAGCGGTTAGTTGGCTAGATTCATATGGTAATCTATAGATAAATCCGTCGTGAATGGTAATCGATGACCAATCAGGCATCTCCTCTTCATTTTTAAGTGTTAAGGCTAAAGTATCAGGATTAATTTCATAGGTCAAAACACGTTCATTTGTATTACCGTCATAACCATAAACAGTTGCAATATAATAGAAATTCCCATTATGCTCAGTTAAAAATTCGCTCATAATATTTTCACCGTATTTAACAGAGTCAAGTATCACTTCTTGAGTATTGATTTGATTGGTTTCTTTGTTTTTAGAACGAATGAATAAAACAGGTTTTGTATGGTTATAAAAGTAGGAAGAATTAAATTGAGCAGTCAGTAATAACTGATCCGTTTCTAAGTGTTGCGCCCACACCATATTTCGGTATAATTCTCTATTTTCTAAAACGTCTTCGCCTACTAAATACCTAGAATCATATTGAGTAGGGGTGACTTCAACTTTTTCACCGGTAATGGTTACTTTTGAATAATTGTTTTGATCAACCTTAGTGATCCCCTCTAATTTTATTTCATTTAACACTTCAATGTCACCGACTAATGTTTCTAAGCGATAATCCGTTGAATAACTCGTTGAGTCTTGATGGCTGATAAGACCTAAAGCGCCTAATGATAGTAAACTTGCACTAGTTAATGCAATGATATGATATAGCTTCATTCTATTAACCTCACTTTAAATTGAAACTTTTTTGTTTAATAACCAATAACAAATAAATAAACTGATGACACTTGCTCCAATTACAAATCCATAATTGACAAAGAATCGTTCATCAAAGAATAAGTTTAGCGTTTGAGTATAAACGTATAATACGATGTTCATGATTCCAAAAATTGTTCCCGCAATAATACCAATGACTTTTTTAGAACGATCACATAAAACAAAAACTGAAATCAAACTAAACATTAAAATAATAAATAACGTCTTATAAATAAAATCTCTGATTGAGAGAGGCAAAATCATCTCAATATAGTAAGATTGACTTAGCATTTGACTGAGTAGGTGATGATTCACTGTTCCTTCAGGAAGAATAGATTTCATGAGTAAGGCACCGATTCCTAGATTTAATAAAATAACACCGTAATAAGTGAAAAAAGAACCTAAGATGACAACTAGTTTGGATAACAAGATAGAAAAGCGATGTCCTTTTAAGGAAAGAAGCAAATAAATACGTTTTGATGTTCCAAACCACTCTTTATACCATAAATAAAACGTAACACAAATGAGTAATAAAGCGAAAAATATATAAGATAACGGTAAAGATACTGTCTGATCAAAAACCTGGTTTAAGCTTAATTTTCCATATTCCTCAACATATTCGGTGACTGATGTATTTATAATTTGAGGTAACATATTAGTCTTGAAATTACTAATTGATCGATAAAATAGGAGTGTTGATAAAGCAGTTAAACTAATAAACAATGTAGCTAACCAAGGTAATATTTTTTTTATTTCAATCTCAACTAACGTTAAAAATTTCATTTTTACACCTCACCATATAAAGTTCTCATTTTTTCAACAATACTTAACCCTTCGGCT
Source organism: Turicibacter sp. TJ11 (assembly GCF_021497505.1). NCBI lineage: Bacteria > Bacillati > Bacillota > Erysipelotrichia > Erysipelotrichales > Turicibacteraceae > Turicibacter > Turicibacter sp. TJ11. The sequence continues at coordinate 2,322,738 of NZ_CP069349.1, forward strand.
TCCGCTTCTTTTTTTGAGAAGTTAGCAAAGATTTGTCCCTCTTCAAGTAAAATGACATAATCGGCTAAATCTTGAACTTCATCAATTTCATGGGTTGTAATAATCACCGTCTGATTTTCCTCTAAAAATTCAGATTTTAAGATGCTTATAAAGGATTGTCTAGTAAAGACATCAATACCGCTAAACGGCTCGTCTAATAAGAGATAAGGGGCATTCTGACAGATGCCAACAATGAGATTAAATCGAGCTAAATTACCTTTTGATAATTCCTTTAGCTTTTGGTTCGTAGGTACTTTAAAGAATTTAATCATCCGTTCAGCTTTTTTCATATCAAAGCCAGAATAAAATATCTTTGCAAACTCTAGATTTTGAAGAGCCGTCCAACCTAAATCATGAATTGGAACATCTGGCACATAAGCTAATTTATTTATATTTTTCTGATTAATTTTTTCCCCATCAACTAAGATTTCTCCGCGATTAATAGGTGTAAGTCCCATAATTGATTTCATCGTTGTACTTTTTCCTACACCATTTAATCCAAGTAAACATGTAATCGCCCCCTTCTTAAATTTAATGGAAATATTATCGAGGACGACTTTTCTTCCATAACGTTTTGTGACATTCCTTAATTCAAGCATGAATACTCTCCTTTATTGCTTTCAAATTTTTGTATGTGAGTAGTATAACATGTAAATATTAAGAAAAAAATACCAAAAATATGAGGAAATTATGAAGAAAATAAAAAGAGAGTCATAGTAGGGGAAGATAAAAAAAAGAATCCAATTTGATGATCACCAACAGAACTAATGACATTAATTTAGATAGCATATCGCTTAATTTTGTATGAGGGGGTGTGCTATAGTTATGAATAGATAATACAGACTTTAACTCCAACTAAAAATGCTGAGTTATTAGATAAAAAGACTACTAATATTAAAAAGGGGTGTTAATTGAATGTTTAATGATGTTTTTTTACTTCAACATAGCGATGAACTTAGAATATATGATTATTTTAGTCGTGAACCGTTAGCTTGTGTCAACTTAGGGGAATTTGTTGAAATTGAGCCATATGGTGAATATGTGACGATTTCTGGTGTATTAAAAAAGGACTCGATGACTAATAAATTGTATTTATGCGATCGAAACGATTTTATATGTGACGTTGAGTATCAAATGGTTTATGAAAAAGTATGTGTTCATAAAAATAATTAGACATTAAGAGAGATTAGTTAAGATAATCTCTCTTTCATTTTGTTGAAGCATTTCTATTAATTTAAAAGAAAGTAGCCTATAATAAAAATAATAAAGAAAGGAGAGAGTACGATGAAACTAAGTAGTACAGGAATTATTAATGGAATAATTGGGGATCGATACGGAGATCGTGGACCAATGAACGAGTATGACATGCCAACCGTTTCACTTCCGTTAAAGATTGAAGATGCTCCAAAAAATACAATTTCTTATGCCTTAGTCCTAGAAGATAAAGATGCTTTTCCTGTTTGTGGATTTTCGTGGATTCATTGGACAGCTGCAAATATTACTAAGACGGAACTTCAAGAAAATGAGAGTCAACACGCAACTGATTTTATTCAAGGTGTGAATAGTTGGATCAGTGAACAAGGGGGATGCGTTCCAGCAAAAGCGTGTAGTTATTACGGAGGAATGGCGCCGCCGAGTGAGCCGCATACTTATGAACTACATGTCTATGCTTTAGATACGCTGCTTGATTTAAAGCCAGGATTTAATTACAATGAACTTTATCATCAAATGGAGGGTCATATTTTGGATAAACAAACACTAAAAGGAATTTATTTAAATACCAAAGCATAAAAAATACCCTGTTTTTGACTGATTCATTCAAATCGATTTTCGTAAGATAAACGTTTTAAGATTTAATGCTTAATCAGGTAAATCTTCAGATCAAAAGGAAAAGCGGTTTGTTTTTATTGATAAGGTTATATATTAAAAGGATACTAATTTAAAACTAGTATCCTTTTAGTATAGCTACATGGGCTAAAATGCTGTTATTTTACTCGTTTAGGATGAAATAAATATCCTAAAACAGAAGCGAGTAACGTTAAAGTGGTACAGTAAAAAAATAACTTCCATGTTTGAGTTAATAGCGTTTGAGTATTTTTGAATAAAAAGATAAGTGCTACATTAAAAAGAAGAAAACTAACACTTAGCAAGCTTCCGATGATGCTAATGAAGCGAAGAATTCTTAAATAATTGATCATAAAATATCCCCCAAAAACAAAATGCTAGTTATGATTCAATATCTTATCAAATAAAAGACGATGAAGTTTGTCGATGAAACGAAAAAATTTTATTTGTGGATAATTTTATTTTTAAAAATGAAATGTAAAGGTTATTTTTTATTTTTTAATTTTAAAAAAGTTGATACGACTAAAAGGATTCATATCTGATCAAATAGTTAATGATATTTGAAGTGAAAAAAGTGAGTTGTGGATAAAGTTTATGGTGAAAATTGGACGATGAATATCATGTGATTTTATTATTTTTTTATGCTATTATGTAGAACGTGCTATTTTTTTGAGGAACTTTATCAATTTATTCCTCTCAAAAAAATGATGAGATAGTGATAACGTTATGAAAGGTAAGGGTGAAGAATGTTGATTACAATCGGAGCTATGATAGGAGCAGGAAAAACAAGTTTAGCGGAGCTTGTAGCAGAGCATTTTAATTCAGAAGTATTTTATGAAAGTGTAGATGATAACCCGATTTTACCATTGTTTTATACTGCTTCTGATGAAGAAATTCAAACGAAGAGATATCCGTTTTTATTACAATTGTGGTTTTTAAATACTCGATTTAAAAGTATTAAAGAAGCTTTAGTTCATGATAATAATGTATTAGATCGTAGTATTTATGAAGATTGGTATTTTGCAAAGGTTAATAAAGATTTAGGACGTATTTCAGAGTTAGAGTTAAATTTATACGAAAGTCTTTTAAATAATATGATGGAAGAATTAAATGGATTGCCTAAAAAATCACCGGATTTAATGATTTATTTATCTGGAAGTTTTGAAACAATTATTGAGCGCATTAAAAAACGTGGTCGTGAGTATGAGCTAGATGAAAGTTTAGTTTCATATTACTATGAGTTATGGAAAGGGTACGACAACTGGATCGAGAAACATTATGATGCAAGTGAAGTACTTGTGATTAATATCGATGAAATTGACTATGTTAATAATGAAGAGGATAAGAAAAAAGTATTGTTAATGATTGAAGAAAAATTAAATGAAATTCGTCAGCATTAACCAAAAAGTGAGGAGACATCATGAATATCATCTTTAGTTTAGTTGCGATTGTTAGTTTATTGGCCTTAGCGTTTATTTTATCAACAGATAAAAAGAAAATTCAGTTACAAACAGTTATTATGGGGCTTTTACTGCAAGCTATTTTAATTTTCTTTGTGATTAAAGTACCTATTGGTCAGTTTTTATTAGAGAAATTAGCACTTAGTGTGAATCAACTCATTCAAATGGGAATGGAAGGTGTCGATTTCGTTTTTGGAGGAATCTCAGATGGCTACGTTTTTGCGATTAATGTATTATCACTCATCGTTTTCACCTCAGCATTAATTTCTGTTTTATACTTTTTAAAAATTATCCCATTTTTAGTTAAATATGTTGGGAAATTTATTGCTCGTTTAATGAAGACAACTGAAGTAGAAACATTTTGTGCCGTTGCTAATAGCTTCTTAGGTGGAACAGAGGCACCACTAGTTATTAAGCCGTATTTACCAAAACTAACAAAATCAGAACTTTTTGCTGTGATGGTTGGTGGTTTTGGTTCAGCATCAGCTAGTATTTTAGGTGGATACAGTATGATGGGAATTGATATGAAATATTTATTAATTGCCGTATTTACTGTTCCATTTAGTACGTTAATGGTTTCAAAGGTGATGCTACCTGAAACAGAAACCTCAAAAACAGTGAATGCTGAAATTGTTGGATCAGAGTCTAAAACATTATTTGAAGCTATTTCAGAAGGAACAAGTAATGGACTAGGATTAGCGCTTAATGTTGGAGCGAGTTTAATTGCCTTTGTCGGGCTAATTGCGATTGTCAATGCCTTTTTAGGGTTATTCGGTGTGAACTTATCCACATTATTCGGTTATATCTTTTTACCTGTTGCTTATTTATTTCATATTCCATCAAGTGAGGCCTTTACGTTTGCTTCATTAATTGGAACAAAGCTAAGTATTAATGAATTTGTTGCTTATGAAGAGATGGTTAATGTCATGAATATGTTATCACCTCGAACGATTGCCATTTTATCAGTTGTTTTATGTAATTTTGCAAACTTCTCGGTGATTGGAATTCAAGTAGGTGCGTTCGCATCGTTAGCTCCAGAACGTAAAGGTGAGGTTGCTACTTTAGGAATTAAAGCTTTGATTTGTGGAACTATTTCTACGTTAATCACAGGAGCTATTTTGGGAATCTTTTTATAATCAATACTAAAAAAGGATTAACGATTAATGGTCGTTAATCCTTTTTTTATCTTCTGTGTGAAGTAAATGATCACTTGTTAATTTAATTCCAATAGCACCGATTGGAGCTGTAATTAAGACGCTTAAAATAGCGATGGCTTGCATAATCTCGCCTCCTACAACTCCCATTTGTAATGGAATCGCTGCTTTAGCCGACTGTACCGTTGCTTTAGGTAAATAAGCAATCATACAAAAGACTCTTTCTTTTAATGATAAATCAGTTCCAATTAATGAGACAAGCACCCCAAGTGAGCGAATAGTTAATGAAATTGATAAAATGCCCAATCCAATCCAAAAGAATTCTCCTACAAGTGTTGGATTGATAGCCATCCCGACGAAAGCAAATAGATATAATTTTCCTATTTTCCAAATGGTATTCATCTGATCTAAAATCATTTGAGAGCTATCTATAATATAATTACGAATAAAAAAACCATAAATCATTACAGTTAATAATGAGTTAAATAGTTCAAGACCAAAGTGGGTTTCAATTAGACGCATCATCAAACATAATCCAAAAGAGATCATCACTTTCCCAATTGACGACTTAGTACGTTCAATGATAGGTTTTGAGAGTTTGTAAGTGATAATCCCAACGATAATACTGATGATGATAGTTAGTGGAATTAGAAGTAATTGTGTAGAAATTGAAAATGTTTGATCAGTTGTTTTTTGAAGATAAATACTTAAAAACGTGGTGAATAACGTAATAGCAATCGTATCATCTGCACTAGCACCAACTAATAACATTTGTGGAATAGCCTTATCTTGTCCAACGCGTCGATGAATTAAGTCAATCATAGAAGGAATTAAGACAGCAGGGCTAACTGCTGCGATAATAAAGCCTAAAATAGCCCCTTGAATAAAACTAAAATTTAGAAGTAACATGGCCATTAAAGCAACCGTAAATCCTTCTAGTGTAGCGGGAATGATACTTAGTAAAATAGCAGGTCGACCAATTTGTTTCATTTGAGATAAGCTGATGCCAAGACCTCCAATAAATAATACCGCTACTAGGGCGATATCTTTTAAAGTGGGCGCAAGTGTTAGGGTGTCTTCAGGAACAAGATTAAAAAATGCCGGACCTATCAGCATTCCAAAAAGCATCATTCCTATTAATGAAGGTAACTTCACATATTCAACTAATCTTCCACAGTAGTAAGCAAGTCTTCCTATGATCACTAAACTCATGATCATAATAACTAATGTCATAATACATCCTCCTTATTATATGGTTTGCAAAAAAAAGACTCCTACTCTTTAATCCATGACAAAAAAGGATTGAAGAGTAGGAGTCATTAGCTTTCGCGGTTAAAGGTGAACTCCATCACCTATTTGATACTTTTATTATATGGTGAGTAGAGGCGTTTGTAAATTAAAAAATGAAATATTTATTCAACAGATTATTTACTGATTAACCGGTTATGAACAGCCATAGATTAAAAGATAAAGGATTTATGAAAAAGAGAGTCACTTATTGAGTTAACTAATGCGAAAATATTTTTTTCGACTAAAAAGTCGATTTTTTTTACTATGACCGTGATATAATCCCCATAAGAGGGATAAAGGAGGAAGAAAATTGAAATATAATGTAGAATCAATTAATGAAAGAATTAAAGCTTTACCAATGGAAAAAGATATTTTTAACTTAGAAAAGGGATTAGATATTGTTATTCATGAATTTTTAGATGAAGTCAATGATCATAAAGGAACTATTTGTGATGTAAAAGACTTAGAAAAACATACAATTTATCGTATTCACTTTACGGGAACAGCTTATCAGGTAGAGGTTATTACAGCTAATCCTAAATCGATGATGTTAGATCATCAAATGGACACAGTAAAAGAAGCGATTGATTTTGTAATAAATACTATAAACTAGAGAAAAAAGCTTGATGACATTAACGGTCATTAAGCTTTTTTTATATTTAATATAAAGATCTTATTCATGATAGAGGAAGATAGGCATTCTATCATATAGGGATTAGTTACTCTAGATTTATATAGACTAAATGGGTAATAAAAAATCAAAAAAAATGAGAGGTTGTAAAATAAAGTGTGTAAACTCTTAGAACTGTTACCATAATAAGTTAACTATTTTCGAAGGAGTTTATTGTTATGACAAGAAAAGCTGCAATGAATCAATTATTTAATCTTATTCAAGATGAATACGAAATTAAATCAGCAGGGGATATCGAAGCTGCTCTATTAGACATGTTTGGAAGTTTTATCGAAAAAGCATTAGAGGCTGAATTAGACCAACATCTTGGATACAGCCGTTACGATTTTCGAAACAAAGCCACTTCAAATACAAGAAATGGACGGAAACCTAAAACCGTTCAGACTCGACTCGGAGAAACAACCATCCAAGCTCCACGAGATCGAGAAGGTTCATTTGAGCCTCAAATCATTCCTAAGCGTCAAACGAATGTTATTGGAATTGAGGATAAAATTTTAGCGCTTTATGCGAAAGGCTTATCAACACGCGATATTTCTAAAGCTTTAGAAGAGATTTATGGCTTTGAAGCGTCACATGAAACGATTTCCAATGTTACGGATAAAATCATTCCGTTAATTCAAGATTGGCAAAAACGTCCCTTAGAAGCTGTCTATCCGATCATTTATTTAGATGCTCTTCATGTCAAAGTAAAGGACGGAGTAGGAGCCTCAACTAAAGCTGTTTATTGTATCATAGGCGTCTCTTTAGATGGTCGTAAAGACGTTTTAAGTCTCTCGATCGGAGAATCAGAAAGTGCCTCTTATTGGATGAGTTTATTAGATGAATTAAAGGCTCGTGGTGTGCAAGATATTTGTATCGCTTGTGTCGATGGTTTAAGTGGTTTTAAACAAGCCATTCAAGCTGTTTTTCCTCATGCGCTCGTTCAACGTTGCTTAGTTCATTTAATCCGACAATCAACCCAATTCGTTTCCTATCAAGATAGAAAATCATTCTGTTATGATTTAAAACAAATCTATCAAGCCATCAATCGGCAAGCTGCAGAACAAGCCTTTGAGACCTTTAAGGATAAATGGAATCCTAAGGTGCCTTTAGCCGTTAGAGTGTGGGAAAATAACATCGAAGAGATTTATCAACTGTTTCATTTCCCTCAAGAAATACGAAAAATGATCTACACCACAAACTCTATTGAAAGCTACAATAGTCAATTAAGAAAAGTTCTAAAAGGTAAAGGAGCTTTCCCAAATGAAATTTCTGTGATGAAATTAATCTATCTTCAAACCATGGGTCCCCTGGCAGAGAACGAAGTGAACAATCCTCCACTGCTAGGGAATGAAAGTCACGAAGAAATGGCAACGTCAACTTTCAAACTGGAGTCAAATATTAAATCAATTATTAATCTTATATCCCGATCGTTTAACACCCTTTATATAATTTTAAAAAATTAGTTTACACACTTAACTTGACAAGGTCAAATGAGATGAATTAAATGCTTTCTTCTTTAACTCTACGGAGCGTTTATTGAATTAAGTAAAAAAGTTGTTAAAATGAAATCGATGATAACGACTAAAATGAGAAAGGAGGTTAAGAAGATGAACTGTGAAAGAATAGGTCAGTTAATTTATGAGTTAAGAAAAGAGAAAAAAATGACACAAAAGCAAGTAGCAGATCTTTTAAATATAACAGATAAAACTATTAGTAAGTGGGAACGTGGCTTAGGGTGTCCCGACGTGTCATTACTTCGTGAATTAGCGTCCATTTTTGGAATTAGTGTTGATCAGTTATTAGTTGGAGAGTTAAAAATTAATGAACAAGTAGGTGGGAATATGAGAAATGTAAAATTTTATATTTGTCCACAGTGTGGCAATCTAATGACAGCAACGGCACAGGCAACCTTAAGTTGCTGTGGTAAAACACTCGAACCATTAGTTCCTAAAAAAGTAGAACCGGAACATAAATTAATGATTGAAGATGCTGATGGAGAGTTATATGTTACTTCAAATCATGAAATGAGCAAAAAACATTATATTACGTTTATAGCTGTTGTAACGGGAGATACAGTTACGATTACTAAGCAATATCCTGAATGGAGTATGCAGTGTCGATTAGAAAAACGTAAGCGAGGAAAATTATATTTTCACTGTAATGAACATGGACTATTTTATCAGTTAATTTAATTCAATGTTTAATTGAATAAAAATTGTAGACTTTTATGAAAGCCAATAGACGCTAATTCTCAATATGATATAATAAGGAAGAGCTAAGCTTAAAATTGAGGAGGAAAGCATTTGAAAAAGAAGGGAATAAAGTATACTTTATTTGGGTTTTTAGCGATTCTTCTTGTTCTACTGATCGGTGGATTTACTTGGTTAAATCAAACTTATAAACCAACGGATCAATTATTTGAACTAGTGTCTGACGATGAATATAAAAAAGTCGATGATTTTTACGTATTTGAACCAAAAAACGAAGCAAATGGAGTCGGGATTGTTTTATATCCAGGAGCTTTAGTTGAACCATTAAGTTACGGGTATTATGCTAATGAATTATCAAAAAAAGGTTATTTAGTAGCTATTCCAGAAGTGAACTTAAACCTCTCGATTTCAGATAATGAAAAAGCAGGTCAGTTCATTGAAAAACATCCAGAAATTGATTCATGGTATGTTGGAGGACATTCAATGGGTGGAGTAAGTGCTACAACTTATGCCTCAAATCACTTAGATCAAGTCGATGGTGTGATTTTATTAGGATCTTATCCTGCGTCTTCAACTGACTTATCAACAACTGACTTAAATGTCTTAAGTCTTTATGCAGAGTTTGATGGGTTATCAACAGAAGAGAAAGTGTTCAATAAAGCTGATAATTTACCAGAGGATACTGTATACACAGAAATTTTAGGTGGTAATCATGCTCAGTTTGGAATCTATGGTGAACAAAGTGGTGACTTAGAAGCTACTATTTCAGTGATTGAGCAACAAAATCAAATGGTGACTGATACGCTTAATTTTTTAGGTGAATACTAAAAACATCATTAAATTAGTCTGATAAAAAAGAGCTTGAATGATTAGAACGATAAATTAAGCGTTCGATTAATTCAAGCTCTTTTTTTGTTTAACTGTGTTTTAGAAAATGTTGATATTTCACACAGAATTTGAATCACTAACTTCTGAATTATCCACTATAATAGTAATAGAACCAATGTTTGGGAAGTTGGATTCATTCCAAAAGCAGTTACTTTAGCACTTTTAAAGCGAGTAGCATCTATTGATTTGCCAGAAATCTTAGTTGAAGTTGAAAAAGGAATTTTTAAATCAGATTTATCTAAGCTTCAAAATGAAATTCAAGAAACCAGATATTCATCAGGGCAGTATAAATGCCCTTTTTTCTGGCGACATAAAATTTTAGATGCACTCAGTTGATTTATGGGAACGGGAGAAGTTGATGGATGGGTTGAAGCAGACGAATGTTATCTTCGTTATAGCTATGAAGGAAATCATTCTAAAAGCAAACGTGGAGGTGAGTCGGTAGGTAAGCGTGGAGTATCAAGCGAATAAGTCTGTATTGGAACTGCTTTAGATAGAACGGGCAATTCTAATTGGTATGGTTGGAACGGGACGAGCAAAATATGATAATCTAAAACGTTTCTTTGAAGGACATATCGTTCCCCACTCTATTTTGTGTACGGATAGTGCTCATGGATATGGAAAATTAGCTAAACAACTGAATTTAGAACATCAAGCAATTCCATCTGGAAAAAACATGAAAGGTATCTATCATATCCAGCACATTAATGCATTTCACAGTAATTTTAAAGCTTTCTTATAAAAATTTAGAGGGGTATCAACTAAGCATCTAAATAGTTATTTAAAATGGTTCAAGTGGATTGAGCTTTTTAAGAATGAAAAAGAACTTCTGATTCATCCAGAAAGCTTATGTACAATCACAGGCAAGTTATCCTCTAATATCTAATGAAATGATTAGCGACCGACAACCATCATTTTTATAATGTTGAATTAATCATCCTATAATGATATGATTAATATTGAAAATATTGGTAGGTGATAAGTTGTGCAAGAGAAGGAAAATAAATCACTTGTTCATTATGTAATTAGTTGGATAATCATTGTATTAGTAGTTTCTTTTGTTTTGTTTTTTGGGGCATCATTATTTACTAACACACAGGTAACAACAATTGTTTGGGAAGATGCATTGCAAATTCTTGGTTTTTCTACAACCATTTCAACTGTTATAACATGCACACAATTTTTAGCAGATAAATTAAAATAAAAGTCTCTCACTCGTGAGAGACTTTTATTTTTTCTTAAATATCAATATTTTTCTAAAACAGAGCCTTTTGTTTAACTAAGCCATCATCCCCACTAGTTTATGAGGAATATAGGGCTCTTCTAAATATTTGATCTCTTCTTCAGTTAGTTTTAACTGCACCGCTTTAACTGCGCCCTCAACATGATGTAGTTTAGTAGCCCCAACAACTGGAGATGTTACTTTCATTAAAAGCCAAGCCAATGAAATTTCAGTCATAGATACTTGTCTTTTATTTGCGAGTTCAGCAACACGATTAATAATGATTTGATCTTGTTTTTTGGTGTGAATGTATTTAGATTGTGCATATGTATCTTCGACTAGTCGTTTTGAACTTTCATCTTTATGCTTCGATAGGCGACCACCTGCTAGTGAGCTATAAGGTGTTAATGAAATGTTTTCTTCTTTACAATAAGGAACCATTTCTCTTTCTTCTTCTCTAAAAATTAAGTTATAGTGTCCTTGAATGGAAACAAACTTAGCAAATCCGTATTGTTCAGCTAATGCATTTGCTTTTATGATTTGCCAGGCAAAGCAATTTGAGATCCCGATAGCTTTTACTTTTCCTGCCTTCACCATATTATTTAATCCATCCATAATATCATAAAGAGGCGTATTATCGTCCCATTTATGATAGATATATAAATCTACATAATCCATTCCTAAATTTTTTAAACTTTGGTTAAGCATTCGTTCAATGTGTTGTTGTCCGGTAATTCCTTGTTCAATGTCTTGTTGAGTTCTTGGAAGAAACTTTGTTGCCACGACAACGTCTTCTCGTTTAGCAAAATCTTTTAACGCTCGTCCAAGATATTGTTCGCTTGTTCCATTTTGATAGGTGATAGCAGTATCAAAAAAATTAATACCTAACTCTAATGCTTTTTTAATAATTAATCGAGACTCATCTTCGTTTAAAGTCCAGCTATGTGGACCTTGATTTGGATCACCAAATCCCATACACCCCATACAAATTCTTGAAATTTTAATATCAGTATTTCCTAAGTTTGTATACTCCACTTTAACTACCTCCTCATTGATCGATCACCTATGCTTTAGTATCTATGATAGTTGATTAAAGAAGGGCATACAATTTATACTTTAAAAAGAGATGTCTATATATTGACTTTTTTTATTAAATGTCTAGTTTGGTATAAGGATTTTTTTTATAGTCACCATCTGCAAATAGTTGATCCATCCCAACACTTCTTAGCTCAGTAATTAGATCAGCCATTTCTTCGCAAGAGATAGGGAAGTCGGATAAAATCCAAGATAACGTCATACTACTCGATGCTAACGAATGATATTCCGTTGCAAAACGTAAAGTATCAGGCATTGGATTTTTTCCATATAGATGTTGATGCCAATCTAAATCAAATTGTTTACAGTGTTCAAAAATATAATCCTTTAAGCAATTTTGTCCTTCTAATAAACACGCTTGTTTTAAGAAGATACGATATTTTTTCATACGATTAAAGGAGTCTAGTAAAGATGTGTAAAAATCAATTTCAACTTTTGAATCGTGATAACAAGGAATAATTTTACTAACATAAATGTACTGAATTAAATCATTTTTATCTTTAAAATGATTATAAAAGGTTTGACGACTGACGCCAGTATGATTAAGAAGATCTTTGATGGTTATAGATTTTAAAGAAGTAGATTCACATAAATCGAGTAAGGCATTCGCTAATAACTCTTTAATATTAATTGCCATTTAAAAACTCCTTTTTGATTCATCAATTATTTTAAGTCATGAAGACATAAAAGTTATCGTAATAAAATGATATTAAAATGAAGGACAAACCGATAAAAGTTCATTAGATAAAGTTTCTTAATCGTTATTTTAAGTCCTTCATTTATCATCAAAAAAGGGATATAGCACTTGTTTTAGTTAAAGAGACTATATCCTATAGATAATCATTAAGAGATGAAATGAGCACTTCGATATTCGCGAGGGCAGATTCCAATCACTTTTTTAAATATTTTTGAAAAGACTAAAGCATCTGTATAACCTACTGAATGAGAAACCTCTTGAATGCTTAGCGTTGATTGTTTTAATAAACGACAAGCTTTGTTGATACGATATTGAATGAGGTAATTTTTTGGAGAATTGTTCATCTTTTCGTTAAAGAGTTTCGTTAGATATTTACGATTAATTCCCACATGGTTTGAGATCTCTTCAACCGTAATTTGTCGAGAATAGTTCGTTTCGATGTATTCAATCGCTTGTCTAATATAATCAGATTGACGACTTGTCGTCTGAATTTTTGGAATTTGTGGTTCTGTGTGATCGCAAAGTGTCCCAATCAGAGCATAAAATCCGCTAATTGCTTGTAAGTCAGCACTTTTAGGATAATTGCTAGCATTTAAGATGTATTCAAAACACTGTTCTATTTTATGACCATTTTCAAAACTTAAAACTGGAGATGAAGTAGACAGACCAATTCGCTCTAAATATTCATTTACTGCCTCACCATTAAATCCAATAAAATGATAAGACCAAGGATTTAATAAATCAGGTTTATAATTAATCACAACGTGTGGAGGAACTAAAAAACACGTTTGTTCTACAATTGTATAATCTTGTCCATCTATTGTTAAGTATCCTGATCCCTCTGTCACATAATACAAACTGTAGTAATCACGTATACCAGGTCCCCATGATTGATTTTTTTCACAATCACTGCTTCCGCAATGATAAAGCATAAAGTCTAGTCTAGAGTAATCAGCCTTTGGCTTGAAACAATGCATACTTTATAACCCCCTCTTTATCTGAGGACATTATACCATATTTTGATAATTTTATGTAATATTGATTGAAAGCACTTTTATATTTGTTGTATAATAAAGATATAATTTTATATACGCTTTCATAAAATTAAAAGAGCATTAGTTGATCTGTAAATAAAGAATCATGTTAGTTTTAAATGTCCTCATTTAAAGACATAAGTGAATAAAATCATTAAAAAGAATCCAAAACGGAAGTAGTTAAATAAGAGAAATTAGGAGGGAGATATTATGAGAATTAAACAAGCGGATCTAGATGAAGTGTTAGAAGTCGCAAGATTAGCTTTAGTCTTATGGCCATATCATTCGATGCATGCTATTGCTTTAGAAATTTCAGAGATGATTCAACGTAAAGAAGGGGCTTATTTTTTAGCTTATAATGAAAGTGAGGTCATTGGATTTGCACAGATTAACTTAATCCATAGCTCTGTCGATGAAGAAAATGGTGTTCCAGTTGGCTACTTAAAAGGAATTTTTGTCGTTGAAGCATATCGTCAACAAGGAATTGCTAAAGAGTTATTAACAGCTTGTGAACATTGGGCAATCGAACAAGGGTGTGAAGAATTAACAAGCGATTGCGAATTATCAAATGATCAAATTTTAAATTTCCACCGTAGTGTAGGTTTTGAAGAATCTAATCGAATTGTTTGTTTTAGAAAGTCTTTAAAAGGTGAAAAATAAGAATATTATTTTAAATAGGGTATTTTAAAATCACTAAAAAATCAGGAGATGAGTCTAAAGTAGTCTCATCCCCCGATGTCACCGAAGAAGTCTGTGTATAGTAGGACAAATACGATAAATAAGATTAAACAGATGGCTGCTGTTTTTTGATTAAACCACCCCATAAGACCACTTCCTTTTTATGAAGGATAAATGTTATTCCTGTCTAAAGGATATGCATGAGTTTTAAAATAAATGATATGAACCTTAGTAAGTGGAAGGTTAAAGATTAAAAAGAATAACTTATTTAGTCATGATTTAAGAGTTATCAAAAAAAATATGTGATTTTTCAGTTAAAGAGGATGATGTTCATTTGAAGTAGAACGTAATAAAGCAGGCCTTATTGGTCTGCTTTATTTTGTAATTTTATGGTTACACAATGATGGTATTGAAACATCCTACTTCATGAGCTAGACGTTCTAAGTGATTCATATCATGATCAGTAGGAGTAGTCAGATTTAAATTATTTTCTCGAACTCCTAGGTGGCGATACTTAATTAATTTATAACGGGCAGTTGAATTTTTGATTTTATGAGCCACGTTTGTGACAGTTTCTTCATTATTAAATAATTCAGGAACTACAACGGTACGGACTTCATAAAGTTTTCCACAGTCTACAAGATAATCTAAGTTTTTTAGTACCATCTCATTATCTGCTTTAATATATTTTTTATGTCTTTCTTTATCCCATACTTTTACATCAAGCATTACGCCATCACATAAGTTCATAAGTTTTTCTTGCTGACTTAAATCTGTTGATCCATTTGTATCAATGAAGCAAGTGAGGCCTATTTCTTTTGCTTTCGTAAATAGCTCGATTAGAAACTCAGCTTGAAGGGTACATTCCCCTCCAGACACAGTAATTCCTTGAATAAAAGGACGGTAATTTTCGATTTCCTTAATAATCTCATCAGCAGTCGCTACTTTGTATTTAGGCGTACTGTTGCGATGACATGTTTTTGTACAAGCATCGCATTCAATACAACAGTTTGAGTTAAAAACAATTTGTCTGTTTTCACGATTAATCGTTAATGCGTCAACCGGACAAGCTTTTACACAGAAGCTACAATTAATACAGTGATTAATCGTTTCAGGATTATGACAGTAAATACAGTCGAAATTACATCCTTGTAAAAAAATCGCTGTACGATTTCCAGGTCCATCGACTGAACTAAAAGGAATAATCTTATTTAAGTAACCGTTCATTAACGTACTTTACGCTCGTACACTTTTCCATTACGAACTTGTCCTTGTCCAAGAACAACTGTATCTTGAAGTGTTGCTATTCCTTGATCTAATTTGGCAATTTCACTGCGTTTAACAAGATAGCCAGTAATACGAATCACATCTGCATCTGATGAGTAAAGTGAGAAATAACGCATTCCTTCTTTAAATGCTCCTTGAATAATATTTAAAATGAATTCTGGATTGTTAACAGCGTTTAATTCAAATGGGAAGATATCTCCAGTTCCTGATGGGAAGTATTTATGGAAACGAGCCGTTTGTTTTAAATGTTTCCATAACTCTGGTTCTTCACCAATTGGGATACGTGCACCTGGGCTTGTATTGATGTCATCACCAATTCCCACTTGTGCGTGTAGTAATAATCGTTCATTCGTCACTTTACAATGTTTACTCTCAAATTGATGAATAAATGCCTCCATCGTTTCCATGATACGAACTCCTAAGTCGTCTGCAATTTGTGAGTGACCGAATTTATCTTCAAGTTTTTCAGCTTTTAATAACGTATTAACACATTCTGCAAGACCAACTAAACCAAACATTGATGTGAAGCGATCTTTTGAAATGAAACCTTCAGTCACTAAGAAGTTTGTTTCAAAGAAGGTACTTTCTTCAACGATATAACGAATACGTTCATTAATATAATCAGCCATACAAGTCATGGCGTGAGGCAATTTATGATTAAAGAAATCATCAATACTTGTTGCCGTTTCAGCTAATTTAGATAAACGCATACGAACGAGCGTATGTGCACCTCCACCGGCGTGAAGTCCATTGTAACAACTTGCAATTCCGTACTCACCTAAGTCTTCAGTGAACATATTGTGATTAGCAAAGCTTGGTTTAGCTGTAGCTAAAGCCGTTTTAATCGCTTCAATAGCTAAATCATCAGGGGTTTCCTCATTATATTTTAAAGTTAAGTTTGGAATCGCATTTTCTAATTCACGTTCAACTTCTAAGATGATTTTTGCAGCACGTGTTGCCTTAGGCCCTAAGTTAGCATGGCAAAATGAGTCTGTAATCGTGCGATCAAGTTGAGTAAAGAATAGGCGAATCGCAAGTTTTGCTTCTTCTTCATCCTCAATAAATGGCTCTAATAAGTAATCAATATTCCCAATATAAACAGGCATCGTTGTAATTGAAGGAACATGTTTATAAAAAATTAATAAGTAATTTGTAGCTTCCCAAATATTTGTCGGAGGATCTAACTGTAAAAACTTACACCCTTCCTTCATAAATTTTTCGTAATTTGGAAGAATGTAACGTGGACGATAAGGAACATTTCCTTCAAATAAATCACAAATGATTCCCGCTTCACGTAAAGCTTGTGTATCTTCTGAAATATTTAGGACTTCAACACTGTTTTCAGCGTAACGTGCTAATGCGACAACTTTTTGTTCGAAAGTTAATGTCTTATCTTTAACAATCTGTTCAACACCAGTCATCAATTTTTCACCTCATATATTAGATTTCAGACCCTTTTTCGTCAATTTACGACACAGGGTAAGATTATATTATAACATTTTAACATCAGGTGAGACTATATGAAATATTAGTTAGCTTCTTTATGATGCGTGAATGAAGTGAGTAAATCAAGATGTGAATACGTAACACTTACAATAAAAAATTACCATAAAATGTAAAAATAAAATTGACTTTGATGAATTGAGATGCTAATATAATCACAACAACAAATTTAAATTCGATGAAGAGAACGAGTAGATTAGTTTAAGTCCTTACAGAGAGTCGATGATTGCTGAGAGTCGATGGTTACGAACTAATTGAAAATCATCTCTGAGAAGTAAGACTGAACGAGTAGTAAGTCTTATCGGGCGTCTTTTCCCGTTATCAAAATAAGCCATTGAACTCTTGTAAAAGATAAGATGTGTAAAGTGCTATAAGTTTTAAGCTTATAGAATTTGGGTGGTACCACGGAGAACTTCGTCCCATGAATGTGAGATTCATGGGATTTTTTTGTTTTAAGCGACAAACATTTAACTTAGTTCTTCGGGTTAAGCATGAATATGTAGAGGGGGGAGTGACGGGATCAATCAAGATGATTAAAGACAGTGGGAGTATCAATGAATATTAAAATGAAAGGAAGTTTATTCTAGGGGAAAGGATAAACTTTGAAGGGAGAGAGCGTCATGGGTAATTTATCAAAAAAAGATTTTATTTTAGTTAGTTTAATGTTATTCTCTTTATTTTTTGGAGCAGGAAATTTAATTTTTCCACCTTTTCTAGGGCAAAGTGCAGGCCATCAGATGTGGATTGCAATGTTAGGTTTTTTTATTACCGCTGTTGGATTTCCTGTTTTAGGGGTGATTGCAGTAGCTAAATCGAAAGGACTCTATAACTTAGCAGCGCGCGTCAATCCAGTTTTCGCTTCAATTTTTACAGTTTTAATTTATTTATCAATTGGACCTGGACTTGGAATTCCACGTGCGGGAAGTCTTCCTTTTGAAATGGCAGTAGCACCTTACTTACCTGCTGAGGTTTCAATCGTATTAGCAAGATTTTTATTTACAGCCTTATTTTTTGCTTGTGCGTATTGGTTAGCTTTATCTCCAACAAAGTTAGTGGACCGAATGGGAAAAGTTTTAACTCCTACTTTATTAACCCTAATCGTCTTAATCTTTGTTGGCTCAATTATTAAACCAATAGGCGAATATGGAATGCCAACACATGATTATCAAACGATCCCTTTTGTTAAAGGATTTTTAGAAGGGTACTTAACAATGGATACCATTGCAGCTTTGAATTTTGGAATTGTTATTGCGTTAGCCATTCGAACAAAAGGTGTTACAGATGAGAAGTTAGTGATTCAAAGTACGATTAAATCAGGATTAGTAGCGGGATCACTCTTAATCTTTATTTACTTAATTTTAGGACACTTAGGGGCAATGAGTGGTGCAGTTCATGGTGAAACAGAAAATGGTGCTCAGACATTAACGTATGTGATGAATGATATCTTTGGGACACCAGGCGCTATTTTATTAGCGATCGTTTTTACATTAGCATGTTTAACAACATGTGTGGGATTAATTACTTCATGTGGTCAATACTTCGCTTCTTTAACACCTAAGATAAGCTATAACGGATGGGCGTCTATCTTAGCTTTATGTAGTATGACATTAGCTAATATGGGACTAAATCAAATTCTTTCGCTCTCAGTTCCTGTTTTAGATGCTATTTACCCAGTTGCCATCGTATTAATTGTATTATCAATGATGAATCGTTTGATTAAAGAAAGTTTTCTTGTTTATCGCGTCACGATTTTAGTGACTGGAATTGTAAGTGTCATTTATGCGTTGAATCAAGTGGGTATTCATTTAGGACTATTAACAACATTCTGTGAGAGATTACCTTTATATCACGAAGGTCTAGGTTGGGTTAGTCTTGCACTAGGAGCAATGGTAGTGACGATTGTCTTAGATCATGTCTTAGATTTAAAGAATACATCTGAACCTTTAGCATCTGTGAATTATATAGAAGAATAGTTAAAAAGAGGTATCTTAACGATACCTCTTTTTAATGAAAAGAAAACATGATTGGTGAATAAGGTGAGTATAATGTTCATAGGTAGGGGGGATTAGCTTGGAAATTAGAGATTATCAATCAGACGATCAAATCAGTTGGTTACGTTGCCGAGTTTTAGCTTTTTTAGATACGGCTTACTATGATATAGTCATCAAAGAAAAGGACGTTTATCAATATCCATCGATTGAGCTAGTCGCCATAGAGGATGGAATCGTGGTTGGTTTAATCGATGTTGAGTATGAAGAAGAGCCAAATAAAATTTGTACTGCTCATGAAACGAGAGGTGCAATGATTTGGCATTTAGCTGTTCATCCTGACTATAGTCATCAAGGAATTGGAGTGGCTTTATTAAAAGAAGTCGAACATCGATTGAAAGAAAAAGAAATTACCTATCTTGAGGCGTGGACGCGTGATGATGAGTGGATTCATCGTTGGTATTTAAAACAAAATTTTATGAAGTTAAGTACTTATTTGCATGTTTACATTGATGGAACAAATGGGGTTGCTTCACAGATCAAAGATTTAGTTCCAATCCAGTCATTTTGTCAGTATATAGGTAGTGACCCGGATATGATTAAAAAAAGATATAAACGGGTTCATGAATGTACTGGATTTGTTAAGATGATTTAATAATCGGTAAATGATCCATAGCACTCTGTACGATTCAAACTAAGATCTTGTGATTGAAAATAAACATATATAGGAGCTTTAAGAAATTGTGGATAAAAATAAAATAGGTGTGGATCGCCTTGTTTGATCGCAGATAAGGTGAGCGGAAGATGTTTAATAAAAATTTCATTTCTTTTAGCTGATGATTCAGTGCCATCAACACCGTCAACTCTTACGCGAATATAAAAATAGTATTGTGAAGCACTATTAGTTAACCATTCACCAATCACCTCATCACGCATTGCTGTGAATTTTTCATAAGCAAATTCAGATCCAACAACTAAGAATAAGTCAGCTGTTTCATCTGAATGAGTTAACGTGTACCGTCTTGGACAGAGTTGACTCAAGTTAGGTAATCGATAATTGATCCATAATTTATTTAAATCTAGTTTATTCATTTCATCTCCTCCTTACTGTATCGTATGTGGGTTAGCCTATTTAGTGAAGATTATAAACAACAGAATCGCACATACTAAAAGAGTAGAATGGAGGTAAACTATGAGTGAAAAAAATGAATTTTATCGTTTAAAAAACTTAGAAGAAGCCAAACAAGTCATTGCAAACAATGCTAAGTTTCGAACTATTTATTTTAAATTTGAGGTTGGGCGTGGCTTACCTAAACATAATCATAATGGTTATGCTACCATTTATGTCATTAAAGGCGAAATTAGTATGAGTTTTAGTGATGGACAAAGTTATGAATTATTGACAGGAGATTTTTTATCATTTAACGCTTGTGTTGAACACGATGTACTGGCCACACTAGAAAGTGAAGTACTTGTAACCATCTCAGAGTCAATAAAGTAGAGATTTTGATGAGTACAGTCTTTTTATTATAATTCTTAACACTAAGGAATTTAATTTGTATGAATTTAGTTATTGCTTTTTGGAAAGAAGCAATAAGCTCGTTATTTCACCTTAAGCAATCAACTTAAAGTTTATTCCTAGAGGATAAAGAATAATGACACTAATTAATAAAAACTAGGCGCACTTCATCGCGCCTTTTTTTGTGGAAATATTTTGAATTTTTTTCCAATAACAACTTGATAAAGTAAACGATATCACCTACAATAGGGGTGTATTGGAATTGGTATATACCATCTAGCCTAAGAGGAAAGAAGGGATCCTTTATTGAAAAAAGTAGATAAACAACTAGATATTCCGCTACATTTGCAACTTTCACAAATTATCCGAGAAATGATTGATAAAGGTGAACTTCAACCGGGAGATGCTTTAATGTCAGAACGTGAAATCTGTCGCCTACAAGGAATTAGTCGAATGACGGTAAATAAGGTGATTGTAAATTTAGTAAACGAGGGATTATTAGACCGTCAACAAGGGAAAGGAACATTTGTAGCTTTTAAAAAGAAAAGACATCGGTATGAAAAGTTAGAAGGATTGACACAAATTCTAAAAAAACAGGGACTTGATGTGTCAAATGAATTATTAGAATTTAGTTTAGGCGAAAGAAGTCAAAATATACAGAGAAAACTCCAAATGGATCAATCTGTCGCTTATAAGATTAAACGTATTCGTTATATTAATGAAGATCCAGTTGTTTTAGAAACCGTTTATTTAAATCCGAAAATGTGTTCAAATTTAACAGAAGATTTAATTCAAAACTATTCTCTATATCATATCTATAAAGAAATCTATCAGTATAGGGTGATAAAAGCTGAACAAATTATCACACCAATCATGCTTAATAAAGAAGAGGCTAAATTGTTAAAACAACCTCGAAATACACTCGCTTTAAAAATAGATCGTATTGTTTATACATCTGATGA
Source organism: Turicibacter sp. TJ11 (assembly GCF_021497505.1). Taxonomy (NCBI): domain Bacteria; kingdom Bacillati; phylum Bacillota; class Erysipelotrichia; order Erysipelotrichales; family Turicibacteraceae; genus Turicibacter; species Turicibacter sp. TJ11. The sequence goes on from NZ_CP069349.1 coordinate 2,344,282, forward strand.
AAAAGTGATGGAGTATACTGTTTCTATTTTTATGAGTAATAAACATGATTTTGAGATTGTTTTACACGAAGATTAATTAGACGAGGTGAGGTATGAGAGCGATCATTAATGGAAAAATTATTACACCTAGTGGAATGATAGAAAACAAAGTTTTAGTTTTTGATGAAACCATTCAAGGGATTCAAACTGAGATTCCAGACAATTGTGAGATAATCGATGTCAAAGGAATGTATGTTGCTCCAGGTTTAATAGATGTTCATGTGCATGGAAGCTGTGGTGCAGATACAATGGATCAAACAAAAGAAGCAATTGAAATCATTAGTACAGGAATTTCTAAAAACGGAGTAACAGCTTTTTTACCAACGACTATGACCATGAGCCAAAAAGATATTTATCGAGCTTTAGATATCGTTCGTTTATGTATGAATCAACCGTTAAAAGGGGCAAAAGTATTAGGTGCTCATATGGAAGGGCCTTTTATTAATGCGATTTATAAAGGGGCTCAGTCTGATGAGTATATTCTTAAACCAAACTATGAGTTTATCAAAAACTATACCGATGTCATCAAACTAGTTTCGTATGCTCCTGAAATGGATAAGGATTATTCATTTACTAAAGAAGTCAAAGAAAAAACAGACATTACTTTATCGATAGGACATACTAATGCTACTTATCATGAAGCGAAAGAGGCATTTCGTTGCGGATGCTCACATGTGACTCATTTATTTAATGCGATGACGCCGTTAAATCATCGAGAACCTGGAGTCGTTGGGGCAGCACTTGGAAGTGATGTTTTTACTGAATTCATCGCAGATAAGATTCATGTCAATTCAGTACTATTTCAATTCTTATTAGACAATAAAGGCAAAGATAAAATCGTGTTAATCACAGATAGTATGCGTGCTGGTTGTATGAAAGATGGTGTTTATGATTTAGGTGGACAAGCTGTATTTGTTAAAGATGGTGCAGCACGCTTAGAAAGTGGGAATCTAGCAGGTAGTATTTTAACGTTAAATAAAGCTGTGTATAACTTTTTAAAGCATACAAATATGACACTTGGTGAAGCTATCCATTTAGCTTCTTTAAATCCTGCGACATCGATCGGAATTTCAAATTGTAAGGGAAGTTTAGAGATTGGGAAAGATGCTGATATTTCGATTTTTGATGAACAAATGAATTGTTATTTAACGATTGTTGAGGGGCGTGAAGTCTATAATCAACTTCATTAAGGGGTGAGAGAATGAGAATTTTAGTTTGCAAAGATTATAATGAAGTGAGTCAAAAAGCAGCACAGATGATATTAAGTCAAATTACACTAAAACCAAATTGTGTGTTAGGTCTTGCGACGGGAAGTACACCAATTGGAATGTATGAAAATCTAGTTACTATGTATCAGCAAGGACTGGTTGATTTCTCAGAAGTACAAACTTTTAATTTGGATGAATATTTATCGATATCACCTACTAATGAACAAAGTTATCATTACTTTATGAATGAATATTTATTTAATCATGTGAATATTGATAAAAATCACATTCACATCCCAAATGGAATGGCTGACTCAATGCAAGAAGAGTGCATAAGATATGAGCAGCTCATAAAAGATGTAGGTGGTATTGATATTCAAGTTCTTGGTATTGGACATAATGCTCATATTGGATTTAATGAACCGACGATTAACTTTGAAAAAGGAACACATATTGTTGAATTAGATGAATCGACTCGTCAAGCTAATGCACGATTTTTTAATCATATTGATGAAGTTCCTAAATATGCGATTACCATGGGGACTGGATCGATTTTTAAAAGTCGCAAAATTATGCTATTAGCGACAGGAACTAGTAAAGCTCAAGCCATTCATGATATGGTTTATGGAAAAGTACAACCCGAAGTCCCAGCATCTATCTTACAATTTCATCATGATGTTGTTCTAATACTTGATGAGGAAGCAGCATCTTTATTACTCGATGGTGATTATAAAAGAGTATAAACATGAAGTGGGTTATGAAAATATTGATGCGATTCGCACAGTATTTTTATAAATATAAGATATCTTATGGAGGGATGAACAAATGATAAAGTTCCTACAACGTATCGGTAAATCGTTAATGTTACCAATTGCCTGCTTACCGATTGCAGGTTTAATGCTTCGTTTTGGCCAAGCAGATGTCATTGAAGCATTAGGTTTTATTCCAGGTGTTGATATGGTTTTACCATTTTTAGCAGCAGCCGGATCAGCTTTATTTAATAACTTACCACTGTTATTTGCGGTTGGTGTTGCTGTTGGGTTATCAGATGATCAAAATGGAGCAGCGGGATTAGCTGGAGTTATTTCATACTTAACGCTAACAAATGTTTGTGCAGAGTATTGGGGACAACATTATGCAGTAGATATCGTTGGAACACTAGATATTTCATTTTTAGGTGGAATCATCGCTGGTGTTATTGCAGGTTTAGCCTATAACAAGTTTAGAAACACCAAATTACCAGAATTTTTAGCCTTCTTTGGGGGACGCCGCTTTGTCCCAATTATGACAGGACTTATTTCATTTGTTGTTTCTATTCCACTAGCTATCGTTTGGCCAGTCATTCAAGGCTTTTTAGCTAACGTATCCATTCAAATTGCAGGATTAGGAGCATTTGGAGTTGCAGGGTACATGTTCTTTAACCGTTTATTAATTCCGTTAGGATTACATCATGTGTTAAATTCATTTTTCTGGTTCCAATTAGGAGAGTTCAATGGAGCAACCGGAGATTTAAATCGATTCTTTGCAGGCGATCCAACAGCGGGACATTTTATGGCTGGATTTTTCCCAGTTATGATGTTTGGTCTTCCAGCTCTAGCGTTAGCTATTTATTTTGCTGCTAAAAAGGAAAAACGAAAAGCAATTGGAGGAATGTTACTTTCATTAGGATTCACCGCTTTTTTAACAGGGGTAACTGAACCTCTTGAATTTTTGTTTATTTTCTTATCACCTATCTTATTAGTATTACACGCCTTACTATCAGCTATTTCAGGATTTATTGTTGATTTATTAGGCATTTTACATGGTTTTACGTTCTCAGCTGGATTTCTTGATTATATTTTAAACTTTAACTTTGCCACTAAACCATTACTTCTCTTAGTGGTTGGAGTAGTTGTAGCCATCATTTACTTTACTGTCTTTTATTTTGCAATTATTAAGTTTAACTTGCCTACTCCTGGTCGTGAGGACGACGAGGATGAATTTACAGAAAATACAGTTATTAGCGGAGATTATAAAGATCTAGCAAGACAATACGTTAAATACTTAGGTGGAATTGATAATCTTTTATCGGTAGATAATTGTGCCACGCGTTTACGTTTAGAAGTTAGTGATTCATCACTAATTGACGAAAAAGGTTTAAAATCAGTGGGTGCTCGTGGAATTGTTCATTTAAATAAAACGAATGTTCAAGTAATTGTCGGTACAAATGTAGAGTTTGTCTCAGATGCAATCAAAGCTTTACTTAAGTAAAAAAGGAGTCTCCTTGAGACTCCTTTTTATTTGAAGTTATATTAATATAGAAAGAAATTTTTCTTATAATTGATATATAGGGATGTAAAAATGGGTCGAAAATAAGAGTTTTTTTATCTACAACACTAAAAAGTATCGGATAATTAATAGTATTTTATAAAATAATGTTGTTTTTATGTATAAAATAAGATAAGATAAAATTATAAATTAAATAGGTTTTAGATAGAGGTGCGGTAATTAAGAGTACTATTGAGGAGTGAAGACGTTGATTCAATAGGAAAGGAATTCTCGCCGAAGTCTATAGCTGATACTTTAAGGCTATAGAGCTGGTGTTAAGTATAATATGCTTAACATTGTCACAATAACTATTGTGGAGAGCTATCATTCCAGATTTAAATCATCCTAACTTAATTCGGTTATATGATAAAAGTCTTGAGTGATACTCAGGACTTTTTGATTGCGATGTTAAAGTCCCTTTAATTACTGTGGAGAATTATCATTTAAGAACTGGAAGTTAAGGGTGGTACTTTTCTTTTCTGAAGGTCTTGAGTGAATGGCTCAAGACTTTTTACTTACCTCCTTAAACTAAAAGCTATTTAAACATGAAATAAAAGGAGAGAGAAATATGTTAAGCTTAAAAAGAGCAAAAACACACGAAAAAGAGGGAACCAAAGAGTTTAAAGTTCCACATACATTAGTTATTATTTCTTTTATTTTAGCGATTGTTGCTGTTGCAACTTGGGTTTTACCAGCAGGAGCTTATGATCGTATCGTTAATGATGCAGGGAGAACAGTCGTTGTTGACGGATCATTTAGTTATGTTGAACAGACACCACAAGGAATTTTTAGTTTACTACAAGCTCCATTAGAAGGAATGATGGGTGCTTCTGAAATTATCGCATTTTTATTTGTAGTTAGTGGATCAATTGCGATTATTACAAAAACTCGTGCCATTGATGCCGGAATGACAAATGCGGTCAAATCATTCAAAGGAAAAGAAATGTTAATGATTCCGGTGATCACAGGATTGTTCTCAATCGGTGGAGCTGTCTTTGGAATGACGGAAGAAGCCATTCCATTTATTACAATGCTCATTCCTTTATGCTTAGCTTTAGGGTATGATAGTATTATGGCGATGGCCATCTCTTATATGGGATGTATTGTTGGTTTTGCTACCGCAATGATTAATCCATTTTCAGTTGGTGTCGCACAAAATATTGCTAACGTACAAGCTGGATCAGGTGTTGGATATCGTACATTAGTTTGGGCTGTAACAACGATTGCTGCTACATTATTTTTAATGTGGTATGGTCGTCGAATTAAACGTAATCCAGAGTTAAGTCCAGTTTATGAAATTGATCAAGCTCGACGTGAACAATTAAAAGAATCAGAGAATGAGCATCTTGAATTTACGACTAGACATAAATTGATTTTATCGTTAATTTTACTTTGTTTAGCGGGAATTGTCGTTGGAGTTTTAAAGTTTGATTTTGGAATTTCTGAAATTGCAGCATTATTTTTAGCAACTGGGATTGTGTCTGGGCTTATTGGACGCTTAAGTTTAGATGATATGGCTAATTCATTTGTTAGCGGAGCAAAAGATATGATTGGAGCAGCTGTTGTTGTTGGGTTTGCTCGCGGGATTGTGATCTTAGCTGAAAATGGTCAAATTATCGATACGATTCTTTATCAATTATCTAATTTCATCGGTCAATTACCTTCATTAGTTGCTGGATATGTCATGTTCTTTGTTCAAATGTTCATCAATTTCTTTATCTCATCAGGTTCTGGACAAGCAGCCTTAACAATGCCGATTATGGCACCACTTGGAGAGTTAGTAGGTATTACACCACAAACATCTATTTTAATTTTCCAATTTGGTGATGGATTCTCAAATGCTATTTTCCCAACAAGTGCAGTATTAATGGCTTGTTTAGGGGTATCAGGTATTCCTTGGTCAAAATGGGTTAAATGGATTTTACCGTTACAATTAATTTTTGGAGTATTAGCTATAATCTTTATTACAGTTGCCATCTTAATGGGATGGTCATAAGGAGATGTTAGAATGAAAGAGCAGTTATTAACAATTGGGGAATCTTTAAAAGAACGTTTAGTACAAATGAATCGCTTTATTCATGATCATCCGGAACTTGGAAATCAAGAGTATCAAGCAGTTGAAACATTAACAACATTTTTAAAAGAACATAACTTTGAAATTAAATGTCCTGTAGCAGGATTAGAGACGGCATTTGAAGCTGTTTATGATAGTGGAAAACCAGGATTATCAGTCGCTTATCTTTGTGAATATGATGCGTTACCTGAACTAGGACATGGATGCGGTCATAATATGATCGGTGTGATTAGTGTTGGGGCAGGGGTAGCTCTTAGCAAAGTAATCGATGAAGTGGGTGGAAAAGTTTATGTCTTTGGTACACCAGCAGAAGAAACAAATGGTGCTAAAGTAACGATGACAGAAGCAGGGGTCTTTAATGGATTAGATGCGGTCATGATGGTTCATCCTTCTGGCTATACAACAGAAAGTGGAACTTCACTTGCAATGGAAGCTTTACAATTTGATTATACAGGGCGTCCTTCACATGCCGCAGCATCTCCTGAAGATGGAATTAATGCTTTAAATGCAGTCATTCAATTATTTAATGGTGTTGATGCGTTACGTCAACACGTAACATCAGATGTAAGAATGCATGGAATCATTACAAATGGTGGGGTCGCTGCTAACATTGTACCTGAACATGCAACAGCACAATTTTATATTCGCGCAGCTACTAAAGAATACTTAGCAGTTGTTAAGGAAAAAGTGTTAGGGATTGCTCAAGGAGCAGCTTTAATGACAGGAGCAACGTTAGAAGTAAGTAACTATGAGTTATCTTACGATGATTTAAAAACAAATGAGATTCTTTCACAAACGTTTAACGAAAATATTCGTTCACTAGGAATTAAAGAAATTCATCCACATAAATCAAGTACTGGATCAGTGGATATCGGAAATATTAGTAATATTTGTCCAACCATCCATCCTTATATCGGTATTGCTGATTGTGAAATTACAGGACATTCACAACAAATGGTTGATGCAACAGTAACGGACTTAGCACATGAACGTCTAGTCATTGCAGCAGTTGCTTTAGCTTACACAGGATATGATGTATTATCTGGAGCAGTTAAGCTAAAATAATAAAAAACCACCTTTTTAAGGTGGTTTTTACATATATATAAAAATAGTAGAAATATGAGGACAAAGGTGTAAATTTATTCTACTTATGATATATAATGATGAATAGATAGTTATTAGAAAGACAAAAAGTCATAGGAGGACACATGAAAATCAACTGGGATAAGAAATATAATACAATCGCTGTATATGCGTTCATTGTCGTTAGTTTAAGTATTATTTTTTATAACGTTATTTCGAAATTGGAGGCTTTTACAGGAAAACTAAATGAAATTGTGGGGATCTTTCAACCGTTTATGATTGGCTTTGTTATCGCCTATCTTCTAAACTTTATTTTAAAGTTTTACGAAGAGAAAATTTTTAAAGTAAAAGGATTAAATAAAGCAAAGAAATCTTCTATTAGAGGAATTGGTATTTTTCTTTCATATATAACGGCTGGAATTATCATTTATGTCTTTATGCAATTTGTTTTACCGCAATTGATTGAAAGTTTAGTTGGTTTAGTTAATGACATTCCTAAGTATGTAAAAGAACTAACGATCATGGTTGAAAGTCAATTGTATGATATGGATATTAATGAAGAATACATGGCGATCATCAGTAAAAAATTCACGGAATTGACAAATCTATTGATACAGGTTTTAACGAATTTATTACCGATTATCGGAAATGGTATTATGTCTGTTGCATCAAGTATTTGGAACATTGTATTAGGAATTATTATTTCTATTTACTTATTAATTGATAAAGAAAAATTCTTTGCACTTGGAAAAAAAGTGACGGCTTCATTATTTAATGAAAAACATACAAGAGTGATTTTAGATTTAGCTAAGCGCACGAATTTAACATTTGGTCGTTTTATTGGTGGAAAAATTGTTGACTCTGCTATTATTGGAGTTTTAACTTTTATCATTTTAACAATTTTTAAAATGCCCTATGTTTTATTAATTTCTGTCATCATTGGAATCACGAATGTTATTCCATTCTTCGGTCCATTTATAGGGGCTATTCCATCAGCGATTATCATTTTATTTGTTTCCCCAATTCAAGCCATTTGGTTTTTAGTCATCGTACTTGTTATTCAGCAAGTTGATGGAAACATTATCGGACCAAAAATCCTAGGAGATTCAATTGGAATTTCAGCTTTCTGGATCTTATTCTCGATTTTAGTCGCTGGAAAATTATTCGGATTAGTAGGAATGATTATTGGTGTTCCAATGTTTGCTTTAATTTATTCAATTATTAAAGATGTGATTGAAGCGCGTTTAAAATATAAAGGTCTACCAACGGAAACAACAAATTATATGGATTAAAAAAATAAAATAGAACCTATAAGCTAGACACTTAAAAAAAGTGTGAGCTTATAGGTTCTTTTATTTTATAATAGAATAAAGACAACTTTAGAGAAGAATGGTGAAGAAAATGAGTCAAAAAACATTTACTGAAAAAGAGATGAAGCTGTTAACTAAAAACCCCTATGTTAAAAAAGTATCCGACAAATCAATCACTTACAGCGATGAATTTAAAGAGTTAGTCGTCCGACAAATCCATGAGTCAAAAACACCGAGAATGATCTTTGAACAAGCAGGATTTGATATTGACATCATAGGAATGAAACGGATTGAAGCGGCTGCTTCACGTTGGAAGAAGGCTTATCGAATGTCAGGCATATTAGGATTGAAAGATACCCGTCAAACGAACTCTGGAAGACGATAAAATAGAGAGTTAACAGATAAAGAAAAAATGGCTAAGCTTGAAGCTAAAATGAAGTTATTAGAGGCTGAAAATGAATTGTTAAAAAAGGTCTATTTGATGGAAAGGGGGTTACTCAAGTAGTTAAGTCCCTGACGACTGCTCAAAAATATGAGTTAATTCACCAAGTGATTGAACGCTTTAACTTAACTGGCGTTATTCACTATTTTTGTGATACCCTAAACGTCTCTCGTTCAGGGTATTATCGTTATTTCAGTGAATCAGCTAAATATCATCGATTGAAACGTGAAGAGGATGACTTAAAGGTTCGTGATGTTATCTTAAATGTATTCCATCGACGTGGTTATAAAAAAGGTTCTCGTCAAATTAAGATGACATTAGAGAATGAACTGGGGATTATTTATAGTCTGAAACGAATTAGACGTATCATGAGAAAGTTCGATATCATCTGCCCACATCGCCGAAAAAATCCTTATAAAAAAATAGTTAAAGGGACAGAAGAACACCGAGTCGTTCCTAATCGTTTAAATCGTGAATTCCGACAAGAGGTTCCTGGTAAAGTGTTATTGACCGATATTACGTATGTTTATTACGGAAAGGGGCAATTAGCTTACTTATCCACGATTTTAGATGGTTCTACGAATGAAATTTTATCTTATCATGTTTCAGATCATCTTAAAATGCCACTTGTGACAGAGACGATTGAAAAATTATTTAGGAATAAACGAATTCCCCTTCATCCAGAAGCGTTTATCCACTCCGATCAAGGGGCCCATTACACCAGTCCAACGTTCCAAAATTTATTAAAGAAAAAAGGATTAGGACAATCCATGTCCAGAAAGGGAAATTGTTGGGATAATGCCCCCCAAGAATCATTCTTTGGGCATTTTAAAGATGAAGCCTTACTTAAAGAATGCCAGAACTTAGAAGAGTTAAAACGCGAAATTAAACGCTATATGATGTACCATAATACAGCTCGATATCAGTGGAATTTAAAAAAGATGACTCCTGTAGGATACAGAAATCATCTTTTAAATGCAGCATAACTCATGTTTTTTTAAATGTCCTTGACATAGGTTCCAGATTAAAAGCACATCGTGCTTTTTTTTTTATATCATGATCGCCAATCTTTTTTGATTAGATGTGAGTTTTTTTCAATTTGTATATGGATGATTTTTTTATGTTGAAAATACTGACTATTTTGTTATACGATAAAAAAAGAAAAATATTCTAAAAATTAGTTTGAAAAAAATAGGGGGATTTAAAGTGGGGGACTATAAAAGATTGTTGATGGGCTTAATTAGTGGTTTTTCTTTAATTCTTTTAAATCATGGGATGATTAAAGAGAGTATTAATGAGGTATCTTTATTATTTGATCCAAGTAAAACAGATACGCTATTATTTGATGTAGGGATATGGCTCTCAAGAATTTGTACGATTTTATCCTTTTTAGGCGTTTTAGTTGTTATAGGATTTTCCATTTTAATTTTAAAAAAGGTACTCTTTAATAGCAAAGGCTAAATTAAAAAGTGGACAGTATGAACTGTCCACTTTTGTTGTGAAATGACATAAATCATCAGTTAAACTCTCATATTATAAGCAATTATTCTCTGAAAGGTAGGAGTCTCATATGCGGAATAAATTATTTATAATGATTAGTATGATCAGTATTTTATTTATAGCTTCTTTTCAAGTCTATGCTAGTGAGTTTATCTAATTTCCAGGCACGATTGACGTAGATGTTGTGGTCGAACAAGGGGAAGCACCTATTTTAAGTGGAGTAGAGGATTTAACTATTTCTTCTGATAAACCGTTTAATTTACTACAAGGCGTACCAGCTTATGATTTTGAGGGTAACGATTTAACATCTAAGATCGAAGTGATTCATAATACTATAGATATTGATGAAGTAGGGAATTATGAGGTCACTTATCAATTAAAAGATGAACAAGGGGCTACGGCCACTTTAAGGATAGAAGTTGAAGTTTGAGAAATTCCTGAAACGGGACTTTCGTTATTTAATTAAATAGGACCCCAGTTGGGGTCCTATTTTTGCATGAGATATTCTAACTTGTGTGAATCTTGATTCAGTTGTTCATTTATAATTTTAAAACCTTGCTTTTGATAAAATTGAACAGTAGCTAAGTTATCTTTATATACTGTCAAGCTTAAATGTTGATATTGACTAAAAACATAATTAAGAAGTGTACGCCCAATACCGTGACCTTGATAGGCTGAGTCGACGAACAGAGCTCCAATAAAAGAATGATCAAAGATACTAATAAATCCTTTAATGATGCCATCTTCTTCAAAGAGTGTTGTCTTAACATTTGGCAAATAAATATCTTTAACAATCTGATAATTTTGATCCCAGTAGTCAGTTGAAATAAAAGGGGGTGCTTTAATCGTACTTTTTAACTAGATATCCATTACTCTTTCAATATCCTCAGATTGCATGGTTCTAACTAAATTGTTAGTTTTAGTAGTAGAATTAGAGTCTTTATTAAACCAGTGATCAATTTGTTGAAGCATGGATTCTTTATTCTCCTCAAATTGTTTAAAGCGATGGGCATTAGCTCCAGATGGATGAGGGAATCCTTGTAGTATTTGTTCTTTTTTAATTAAGTGTTGATTGGCTAGATAAAGAAGTGCCTCTTCAACGCCTTTACCAAGTGGAATAATGAAAACATCATCTAGCTTAGATAACTCGTCGATAAAATGCTTTGTAATATACTCTAATAAAAGAGGAGTCTTTAATAACTTTGGACTATGTCCCGTATAATTCTTTCCTTTAACAAAGACGGGATATGGGATTAAGGAAATTGTATGCAGTAGTTCATCGTGTTCATTAAATAGTTGTTCGGCATGAGTAATTCCTAAATAGTTATTTAAATTTAATTCATTTAATAATGTGATTAAGTTTCGACGAAGACTTCCGCTAAAACGTCCCGCTACTTTACAACGATATTTTATTTCGTCTAGTGACATCTCATCAGCGATACACTGTCTAGCCTCTGATATTGCCGTATTCATTTGTTCAAATCCAGGAGTAATACCAACAATGAAAATTTTAGCGTTAGGATTTAAATAGTCATTGTGTGGTGCATAGTAAATTTCAAGATCATCTTGTTTTTCAATTAAAAATTCAGAAATTAGAAGTTCATCTTTCGTATACTTTTTTTTGAGAGGAAGTTTCCTAATAACATCTACATAATCTTCAAGGTATTGTTTCATAAATATAACCTCACATTTTTATTCAGGATTACTTATACGTCAAATATTGCAATTTTAAAATGATATTTTTACGTTAGAAAATTTTTAAGTTTTAAAGAGAAAAATCTTTTTTTTACAAATGATAAACAAAAATTTTTTGTTAATGATTTTAATAGATAAGGTTAGTTGTAAATGCCAAGACGAGACAAGTAATGGGGCATCTTGTGAATCTTTTTTATTATACCAATTTTTTAGTATGATGATGAGATTAAACATTATTTTTAGAGATGATGGCTAATCACTATCATATAAGTTAAAAAAGAGAGCTTAAGCTCTCTTACTTTAGATCTATTTCCATTTGTTTAAAATAGTATTGAAAGTCATATTCGTTGATCGTTCTTAATACTTTACATGGATTACCAACAGCAATAACATTGGCTGGAATATCTTTTGTCACGATACTTCCAGCACCAATCACGGTATTATCCCCAATTGTAATTCCGGGTAAAATAATAGCACCTGCACCAATCCATACATTACTGCCAATCGTAATCGGAGCATTAAATTGAGCTTGTTTTTTTCGAAGCTCAGGATGAATAGGGTGACCTGCTGTTGCTAAAGTGACGTTCGGTCCAAACATAACATGATTTCCGACATAAATGTGTGTATCATCTACTAGAGTTAAATTAAAGTTTGCATAAACATAATTTCCAAAATGAACATGATGTCCTCCCCAATTGGCATGAAGTGGGGGTTCGATGTAACATCCCTCTCCAATTTCAGCAAACATTTCTTTTAACAATTCAGCTCGTTTTTGAGATTCAGTTGGCCGTGTTTGATTAAAATCATATAAACGCTCTAAACACTTCTCTTGTTTTTCCATTAGTTTATCATTATTACAGTAGTACAATTGTTGGTGATGCATTCGTTGTAAAGTTTCTTTTAAGTCCATATTTATTCCCCTCTTGCTAACATATAAAACTGTGGATAACTATCCTGTGCTTACTTCGGCTTGTTAATGATGAACAGCTCTATTGATCAAGATTCATTTTTAACATTTATGACATCTTCTTTATGTTAAATCATATTGTTAAATTTTAAAAGATAGACGTGAAAATCTTTAAAAAAGTTTCTCAAAAGTAATCTCTTTTTTTCGACATTTAAGTGCTTGAAAGTTAATCTACAAGTGTTAAAGCGTTAACAATCACCTTTTAAATTTAAAAAATACTTTGATTTTCAAAAAAAATAATGAATGGTTATTAAAAAGTGTGCTATAATCCATCTCGAAATAATTAAAATAGTGTTGTTAAGCTTATGATATAGTTTACAAGACTAAATAAAATAAGGCGGTGAATGAATTGGATGTTAAACCATTAAAAATCGGTAGTTTTACATTGGAACTTCCTATTGTTCAAGGTGGAATGGGAATTGGAATATCACGATCGAATTTGGCAGCAGCTGTTTCAAATTGCGGAGGACTTGGTGTTTTATCTGGAGCTCAAATAGGACATGACGAGCCTGATTTTGAAGTTAATACATTACAGGCAAACTTAAGAGCAATAAAAAAACATATAAAAAAAGCAAAAGAAATGGCAAAAGGAAAAATGATTGGAATTAACTTAATGGTCGCTATGGAACATTATGAAGAACACGTTGAAGCAGCGGTTGACGCAGGAGTTGATATTATTATTTCTGGGGCTGGGTTACCATTAACGCTACCAGCTCACTTAAAAGGAAGTCAGACTCTATTTGCTCCCATTGTTTCAAGCGCTCGTGCAGCACAGGTTTTACTTAAAAATTATGATCGCAAGTATCAGGTTGCACCGGATATGATTGTAATTGAAGGCCCAAAAGCTGGTGGACATCTAGGGTTTAAAGCCGAAGATATTGAATCAGACTTAATTGACTTAGATCAAATTGTAAAAGAAGTGATTGAAATTACTAATGCCTATGCCACGAAATATAATAAAGAGATTCCAGTTATTGTTGCTGGCGGTATTTTTGATGGTTCAGATATTGTTCATTATTTGAAGTTAGGTGCATCAGGTGTTCAAATGGCAACCCGATTTATTGCAACAGAAGAATGCGATGCCCATCCGAATTTTAAGCAAGCGATTATTGATGCAAAGGAGGAAGATATCATTTTAGTCAAGAGTCCAGTAGGAATGCCAGGTCGCGCTATACGAAATCAATTTAGTGAAAGATATGGAACTAAGCGTGGGAAGATAAAAAAATGTTATAACTGTATCAAACCATGTCGCCCAGCTACGACTGTTTATTGTATAAGTCAAGCATTGATTCATGCGGTTCGTGGTGAGATTGATGATGCTTTATTATTTTGTGGATCAAATGCTTATCGGATTAATGAGTTAGTTACCGTTAAACATTTAATGCAAACGTTAAAAGATGAAATATTAGCAAATTAAAATAATTCATGTGAATAGTGTGGAAATGATTGACAGATTAGAATCTGTCCTTTATATTAGTTACTATATTTGAAAATCAAACTATTTGAATTGAAAAGTTTTTGAATTTAAAACTAATGGAGGGATCAAGATGAACCTAGCAGATGGTGCATCTATCAAAGATAACAAAAAAGATGATTATATGAATCAAGTGTTACAACTGATGGATCGTTTTTCGGATAGTGATATGACTAAACTTCAAGTCGAAGTCGAAGGATTCAAAGTTTCTTTGCAGCGTGAAACGAAAGAAATGATCGAGGTAGCTCATGCAGGACAATTAAAAACAGTAGATATGGTGCCGATTAATCAAACACAAATTGTGTCTGTCAATCCTGAAACCATTGAGTGCACAACCTCTAATCATGGAAAACAGGTGAAAGCACCTCTCGTAGGAACATTTTATAGTTCAAATGAACCAGGTGGAAAGCCTTTTGTATCAGTCGGAGATACAGTGAAAAAGGGGCAACCTCTATGTATTATTGAGGCAATGAAAGTGATGAATGAAATCGAATCACCATACGAGGGTGTCGTTAAAGAAATTAAAGTTCAAAACGAAGAAGCGGTAGGATTTGATCAATTATTAATGATTCTTGAGTAATAGTGCTTAATTTAAAAGTGAAAAAAGTGAGGTGTAAACATGCTACGAAAAATATTAATTGCTAATCGTGGTGAAATTGCTGTTCGAATTATCCGTGCTTGCAAAGAGATGGGAATTGAGACAGTAGCTATTTTTTCTACGGCTGATCATCGTGGACTTCATGTGGACTTAGCAGATGAAGCTATTTGCGTCGGATCAGCTAGAGTTCAAGATAGTTATTTAAATATGAATAATATTTTGAGTGCAGCAGTAGCTACTGGATGCGACGCCATTCACCCTGGCTTCGGATTTTTATCAGAAAATAGTACGTTTGCTGCCTTAACGGAGGAACTAGGATTAAAGTTTATTGGTCCCAAAGGTACTGTTATCGATCATATGGGAAATAAATCGAAAGCTCGTGAAATGATGATAGAAGCTGGTATTCCGGTTGTACCGGGATCTGATGGACTTGTTCAAACAATAAAGCAAGGAAAAGAGATTGCTTCGCAAATTGGTTATCCTGTTTTAGTCAAAGCATCGGCTGGTGGCGGTGGACGCGGCATGCGTATCATTAGGAACGAAGAAGAGTTTGCAGATTTATTTCAAACGGCAAAACTAGAAGCAAAGATGGCATTTGGAGATGATTCAATGTATCTTGAAAAATTCATCGAAAATCCACGTCATATTGAGTTTCAAATTTTAGCCGATCAATTTGGAAATGTGATTCATTTATTTGACCGAGATTGTTCTGTTCAACGACGTAACCAAAAAGTAATCGAGGAGGCACCTTCTCCAGTATTAGATGCTAAAACGAGAGATAAGATGGGAGAAATAGCTGTTCGTGCAGCAAAAACTGTTGGATATGAAAATGCAGGAACGATTGAATTTTTACTAGATAAACACCATAATTTTTACTTTATTGAAATGAATACACGTATTCAAGTCGAACATCCCATTACTGAGATGATTACAGGAATTGATTTAATAAAAGAACAAATTAAAATTGCCTCAGGACAACCTTTAGCTTTTAAACAAGTAGATGTTAAAATAAGCGGTCATGCGATGGAATGCCGAATTAATGCAGAAAATCCTTCACAAAACTTTAAACCTTCCCCAGGACAAATTGTAACGTTAAATATTCCAAGTGGATTAGGTGTTCGAGTAGATACATCTGTTTATCAAGGGTATCATATTCCTCCTTTTTATGACTCGATGGTTGGAAAACTTATTGTTCATGGATTAGATCGTCAAGAAGCTATCGCTAAGATGAAACGTTCTTTAGAAGAACTTGTTGTTGAAGGAATTGAGACTAATATTGACTTTCAATATGCGATTATGGAGCATCCAAAGTTTATTGAAAATGATTATGATACCAGTTTTATTCAAAAGCATATGCACGAACTGGAGGTGATTTAGAGCATGGGATTTTTTTTACAACGTCAAAAAAAAGTTAAATCAGCCACAACTAAACGCGATGTGAACGAGGGAATTTATACTAAATGTGAATCGTGTAAAGAAGTTCTTCCTGTTAGAGAACTCTCTTCTAATTTAGAGGTTTGTTCAAACTGTGGATATCATTACCGTATGTCTGCGACCAAACGGTTAAATAGTCTTGTAGATATGGGATCATTTAAAGAAATTAATGCTAGATTAGTTAGTCTTAATCCACTTAAGTTTCCGGGCTATGAACAAAAAATTGAAGGATTAATGGAAGTTAATCAAATGAATGAAGCAGTGATGACAGGAATTGCTAAAATTGATGGACAAACAGTAGCAATTGGTATTATGGATAGCTATTTTATGATGGGGAGTATGGGATCGGTTGTTGGTGAAAAAGTCACACGTCTCATCGAGGTAGCCACTTCCCGCAAGCTTCCGTTAGTTTTAATTTGCGCTTCAGGTGGAGCACGAATGCAAGAAGGAATTTATTCATTAATGCAGATGGCTAAAACTTCAGCAGCGATTGCTAAGCATCATCAAGCAGGATTACTTTATATTAGTGTTTTAACTCAACCAACGATGGGAGGGGTGACTGCTTCCTTTGCAACACTTGGAGATATTTTAATCGCTGAAAAAGGTGCTGCTATTGGGTTTGCGGGTCGACGTGTGATTGAACAGACACTTAAACAATCACTACCTGATCATTTTCAAACGGCAGAATTTTTACAAGAAAAAGGACTTATTGATTTAGTGGTTAGTCGTCATAGACTTAAACAAATGATTTCACAGCTTATTGCCTTACATGAAGGGAGTGAGAGATAGTGGGTATTTTAGATATTGAAACGAAAATAGCAGAGATAGAGGCACGTTTAGATGAAATATCAATTGAAAATCATGCAGAAGTAGAAGAACTTCAACAGCAATTACGCCTTTACAAAACTCGTGCTTATGAACATTTAAGCGCTTGGGATCATGTAACACTTGCACGTCATCCTAAAAGACCAAAAGCTCGTGATTATATTGATTATATCTTTGATTCATTTATTGAACTTCATGGGGATCGTTTATACGCAGATGATGAAGCCATTATTGGTGGGATTGCTAAACTTGGAAACAAAGTGATAACTGTCATTGCTCATCAAAAAGGAAATACCACAGCTGAAAATATCAAATGTAATTTTGGAATGCCGCATCCTGAAGGTTATCGAAAAGTTTTACGTTTAATGAAGCAGGCTGAAAAGTTTAATCGTCCAGTGATTACATTTATCGATACACCAGGTGCCTATCCAGGTGCTGAAGCAGAGGAACGAGGCCAAGGTCATGCGATTGCACAGTGTCTTAAGGAGATGTCGAGTCTAAAGGTTCCCACACTATCGATTGTGATTGGAGAAGGTGGAAGTGGAGGCGCACTAGCTTTAGGAGTAAGTGATCAAATCTGGATGTTACAATACGCTATCTACTCCATTTTATCTCCTGAAGGATTTGCTTCTATTTTATATAAAGATGGTTCGCGAGCTAAAGAAGCCGCTGAAGTGATGAAACTAACCGCACAAGATTATTTAGAAATGGGGATGATCGAAAAAGTAATTAAAGAGCCTGTTGGTGGAGCTCATCAGTTTCCACAGTATGTTTTTGATCAACTAAAAACGGATTTAGAGGACTACTTATCTCAAGTAAAAAAAGTATCTACTAAACAACTACTAGCTAAGCGTTATAGAAAGTATCGTTCAATAGGAAAGTATGATTATAACCATCGTTAATTTATGAGAAAGTGGAGGTGAGTTTAGTGGCAATTAAAGTTATTGGAACCGGTATGTACGTTCCAAGTTTTAAAGTTAGTAATCAAAAACTGGAATCAATTGTTGAAACAACTGATGAATGGATCACAACTCGAACAGGTATTCATAATCGCTACATCGTAACCACTGAAAACACAGTTGATTTAGCTTATGAGGCGGCTCATCGTGCAATAAAGCAAAGTCATATTGATTCTTCTGATATTGGTTTAATTATTGTTGCAACCTTTACACCTGAACGATTAACTCCTTCTACGGCTTGTCTCGTACAAGCAAGGCTTGGATTAAATGATCAACAGATAATTGCATTTGATTTGAATGCAGCATGTTGTGGGTTTGTTTATGCGTTAAGTGTAGCCGAGCAATTTCTTAAAACAAAAACAGTAAAAAAAGCATTAATTATTGGAGCTGAAGTCTTATCAAAAATCATAGATTGGAATGATCGTGGAACTTGTGTTTTATTTGGAGATGGAAGTGGTGCTGTTGTTGTTGAATATGAACAGGATTTAGAAAACAGTTTTTATCTTAATTCAGCAGGTGATGAACAAGATTCCTTAATAACAACTCAAATCCCGTTAAACCATCCGTTTATTCCATCCAAAGTGCACCCCATTTACCTACAGATGAATGGGCAACAAGTGTTTAAGTTCGCTATTACAGCGATCAAGGAAACGATCACGAAGTTACTTGAACAAACTAACTTATCTTTAGATGATATTTCTTTAATTATTCCACATCAAGCGAACAAACGAATTATTGATAAAGTTGTTAAAGATTTAAAAGTTTCGAGTGAAAAATTCTTTTTAAATGTCTCTGAGTATGGAAATACGTCAGCAGCAAGTATTCCAATTGCATTACATGATGCAATTAAAAAGCAACGATTGAAAAATGGAGATAAAGTGATGGTGATTGGATTTGGTGGCGGATTAACATGGGGCGGATGTATTATTTCTATTTAGATTGAATGATAAAGGAGAATAAAAAGATGTCTTTGACAACTTTATTAAATATAAAATATCCAATAATTCAAGGCGGGATGGCAAATATCTCATTAGCAGAACTTGCTGCTGCTGTTTCAAATGCAGGTGGTCTTGGTGTCATTGGTTCTGGTGGTTGGGATGCAGATCGTCTAAGAGATGAAATTAGAAGGTGTAAAAAGCTAACGGATAAACCCTTTGGTGTTAACTTGATGTTAATGAATCCACATTGTGATGAATTAGCAAAAGTCATTGTTGAAGAAGGAGTCCATGTTGTGACAACAGGGGCTGGAAGTCCAGGTCCATATATCAACATGTTTAAGGAAGCTAATATTAAAATTATTCCAGTTGTGCCATCCGTTGCGCTTGCTAAACGAATGGCACGATTAGGGGTTGATGCCATTATTGCTGAAGGAACAGAGTCAGGCGGTCATGTAGGTGAACTAACAACGATGACTCTACTTCCACAAGTCGTTGATGCAGTTGATTTACCTGTTATTGCAGCCGGTGGAATTGCTGATGGACGTGGATTTATCGCTGCTTTAGCACTAGGAGCTTGCGGTGTTCAAATCGGTAGTCGCTTTTTAACAGCTAAAGAATGTCCTGTCCATGAAAACTATAAGTTAGCAGTCATTAAAGCTAAAGATACAGACACAGTTGTAACGGGTCGTAGTGTAGGTGTGCCTGTTCGTTGTTTAAAAAACCCAATGACGCGTGAATATATCGCCCTTGAAAAACAAGGTGTGTCGGCGGAAGATTTAGAATACTTAACGTTAGGATCATTACGTAAAGCTGTGTTAGAAGGCGATATAAAATCTGGATCCGTTATGGTTGGACAAGTAGCGGGAATGCTTTCTGAAATTCAAACCGTTGCAGAAATTATTGAAGATATTTATCATCATGCATCACTAGTTTGCAAAAATTTAAAAATCGGTTAATTGCAAGGGAGAATTAATAATGTCAAAAGTCGCATTTATTTTTTCAGGCCAAGGAGCACAAACGGTAGGAATGGGAAAGTCGTTTTACGAATCGAGTGAAACAGCGCGTGATTTAATGGATCAAGCCAATGCATTATTATCATTTGATTTAAAAGAAATTTGTTTTGAAGACTCACAAGGATTAATTAATGAAACGACTTATACACAACCAGCTATTTTTGTTGTCTCACAAATGGCATTAGCTTTATTACAACAAAAAGGAATTCAGGCAGATGTAGTAGCTGGATTTAGTTTAGGTGAGTATTCAGCCTTATGTGCAGCTAATGTCTTTAGTTTTGAAGAAGGTGTCAAATTAGTAGCTAAACGTGGAGAGTTAATGGGTGCTGCTTCTAATCATGGTCAAATGGCAGCTATATTAGGGCTCGATTTGGAAAAAGTAAAGATTGTTTGCAAAGTAGCATCAGATAAAGGCGTTGTCGAGATAGCTAACTTAAATTGTCCCGGACAAATTGTTATTGGTGGTGAAGTAGATGCTGTTGCTTATGCGTGTGAGATCGCTAAAAATCACGGAGCAAAACGTGCTTTGACTTTACCAGTGAGCGGACCTTTTCATACGTCATTACTCAAACAAACAGCACAAATATTTGAGCAAGTTTTAAATGAAAAAGACTTAAAAGAACCTCAAATTCCAATTGTCTTAAATGTTTTAGGTGATTACTATGACCCCCCACTAAACTTAAAAAACTTAATGGTTAAACAAATGGCCTCAAGTGTGAAATGGGAAGCAAGTATTCGTCAAATGATTGCAGATGGGGTAGGGACATTCATTGAAGTTGGACCTGGCAAAACGTTGAGTGGATTCATTAAAAAAATTGATCGCAACGTTCAACTCTTAAATGTCGAAGATATGAAATCGTTAGAGGCGACAATTAAAGCCTTAAAGAATTAGGAGGAAGTTTTAATGAAGTTAGACGGAAAAGTCGCTCTGATTACCGGTGCATCACGTGGAATCGGTGCTGCAATTACTTTAAAATTAGCTTCACTTGGATGTAATGTTGCAATTAACTATGCTGGAAATATTCAAAAAGCAGAAGAAACGTTACAATCAGCCAAGTCTTATGGTGTTCATGCTAAGATTTATCAGGCAAATGTGGCAAATTATGAAGAAGTAGAGGACATGACCAAACAAATTATTAAAGATTTTGGTCGCTTAGATATTATTATTAATAATGCAGGTATCACATCAGATCATCTCATGATGCGGATGGATCAAGAAGCTTTTAACTCTGTTATTGATGTAAATCTTAAAGGAACATGGAATGTTTGTAAAAGCGTGACGCGTTTTATTTTGAAGCAACGATCAGGTGTCATTATCAACTTATCTTCAGTTGTTGGAATGAGTGGGAACATTGGACAGGCTAATTATGCAGCTTCTAAAGCTGGAGTCATTGGATTAACCAAATCATTAGCTAAAGAATTTGCTTCAAGAAACATTCGTGTGAATGCAGTGGCACCTGGTTACATTAAATCAGATATGACCGCTAATCTATCAGAAGAGATTACAGCCAAAGTTTTAGAGAATATTCCATTAGGCCAATTAGGAGAGGTAGAAGATATTGCGAACGCTGTTGCATTTTTAGTAAGTGATGACGCCCGGTACATTACCGGACAAGTTTTAGTTGTTGATGGCGGAATGGCAATTTAAAAAGGAAGGTGTGATTTTATGAGTAAGCGAAGAGTCGTAGTTACAGGACTTGGAACCGTCTGTCCAGTAGGAAATGA
This sequence comes from Turicibacter sp. TJ11, assembly GCF_021497505.1. NCBI lineage: Bacteria > Bacillati > Bacillota > Erysipelotrichia > Erysipelotrichales > Turicibacteraceae > Turicibacter > Turicibacter sp. TJ11. Next base: position 2,365,873 of record NZ_CP069349.1, read on the forward strand.
TGTTGAAACGATGTGGGAAAACATTAAAAACGGAGTTTGCGGAATTGATCAAATTACTCGTTTCGATGTAACAGATTTTAAAGTGAAATTAGCAGCTGAAGTGAAGAACTTAGATATTGAGTCTTATATGAATAAAAAAGAGGCTAAACGATTAGATCGATTTAGTCAGTTAGCTATGATTGCTTCAAAACAAGCCTTTTTAGATTCAAAACTAAATATAAACGAAATGGACGAACATCGTTTTGGTGTGATTTTAAGTTCGGGAATTGGTGGACTACAAACAATCGAAAATGAAAAAGAAAAAGGAATGCAAAAAGGATATGAGCGTATTTCTCCATTTTTTATTCCTATGGCTATTGGAAATTTAGCAGCGGGAAATGTTGCGATTATGCTAGGGGCTAAAGGTGCATGTCTAGATATTGTTACGGCTTGTGCAGCGGGGACAAATTCTATTGGAGAAGCATTTAAGTATGTACGTGATGGTTATGCAGATATTATGCTAACTGGAGGAGCAGAAGCTTCCATTACGCCACTAGGAATCGGAGGGTTTTCAGCTATGAAAGCTTTATCCACAGCGACAGATAAAAATCGTGCCTCTATTCCATTTGATGCCGAACGTAGTGGATTTGTTATGGGTGAAGGGGCAGGAGCATTAGTGTTAGAAGAATATGAACACGCTAAACAACGTGGAGCAACGATTTATGCAGAAATGATCGGATATGGCGTTAGCTGTGATGCTTTTCATATGACAGCACCAGATGCCGAAGCTAACGGAGCAGCGGCTTGTTTTAATATGGCACTTGAGGATGCTAAATTATCAGCAGATGCCATTGATTACATCAATGCTCACGGAACGTCAACTCCTCTTAACGATAAGCTAGAAACGTTAGGTATTAAAAAGGTTTTTGGTGATCATACAAAAGTTATGGTGAGTTCAACAAAAGGACATACAGGACATCTTTTAGGAGCAGCGGGAGCTGTAGAGGCAATTATTACGGTTAAAGCATTACAAGATGGATTTGTTCCACCAACGATTAACTACTTACAACCGGATCCAGAGTGTAATCTAGATATTATTCCAAATTTTGGTCGTGAAGAAGAAATCCAATACGCTATATCAAATTCATTAGGTTTTGGTGGACATAATGCATGTATTATTCTTAAAAAATATGTAGGATAATAAAAAACTCTTTCTATATTATATATAAAACAAAGAAGGTGAAGTAGTGGTACTAAACAGTAATCAAATTCAAGAAATCATTCCACATCGATATCCGTTTTTATTAATTGATCGTATTGATGAATTAGAGCCAGGAAAACGCGCATTAGGTGTAAAGTGTATTTCATCTAATGAGATGCAATTTATGGGACACTTTCCTCAACAACATGTCATGCCAGGCGTCCTTATTATTGAGGCGTTAGCTCAAGTCGGAGCAGTTGCGATTTTAAGTTTAGAAGCCAATAAAGGTAAAATCGCTTATTTTGCAGGAATTAAGTCAGCAAAGTTTCGTCAAAAAGTTATTCCTGGTGATCGTTTAACTTTAGAAACAGAGTTAATTAAAGTGAAAGGAAACATAGGTGTTGGAAAAGCTGTGGCTAAACTAGGAGATCAGATTGCAGTAGAAGCTGAACTGACATTTGCGATTGGATAACTTAAAAGGGAGAGAAAACTAAAATTTTCTCTCCCTTTTTAATTATTAAGTTTAAATAATTGCTATAATAAAGTATCATTAAAAAAAGCGGGTGTTAAAATGTTTTTTATAAGTAGTATTTTATTAATGATTATTATTTTTATTGGCTTTTTTTTCTTTCTAATCCGATCAAAAAAATTAAAATTTAATAATAAACGAATCATTTTAAAGATTGAACTCATCGTTAATCTATTAATAACACTAATCTTCTTAATCATATGTGGATTTGGAATAACAACTATTTTTATTATGATATGGTTTGTCATTAGTATTTTTTGTTACTACGTCTATAATCATAATCATGAAAAGTACGGATTTATTGGTATATCATTTTGTACATTTTTCTTTATTATCTTTTTGGTTTTACAACTTTGGATTTACGGAACGACTTGTTGACGTTCAAAAATATCTAGACGTATTTGGTTAGATGTAGAATACAATGATTAAAAATTAGCATACTATGAACAGTTAATTAATGAAAAGGGAATTGACTAGTTCGAATTAAAATTAGTATTGTTTATAATATTATCAGTTTAGAATTAATATTATTTACGATTATTTTAAATTAGATTTATATTTTTGGATGTATTCGTCTATTAATGTTAGTGTTTTATAAAATTAATGAATAACTCATAAAAAAACAGTAGTCTCCCTTTTTATTAATAGAATAGAAACTAGTCTAGAAATGGGTGGACAACATGAAACGTAAATTCTCTATAATGATTTTATCATTAATTATTACGATATTACCTAGTATAATGGCTAGAGCAGAAGATAGTAGTAATCATGAAGCAAGATTAAAAATGTATAAAGATTATGAAGTAGCTTCAGGAGTTCCGTGGTATCAAATTGCAGCCGTTGATCAATATGAAAGAAATATTCATAAGTTTAGAGAAGAGTGCGGTAATCTAAAATATGATACTATTTCGATTTGTATTTTAAATGAGAGATGGTCAGGGCCTGAAAATCCATATTATTATGATAGTGACTACTATACAATCAATTTATTCGGTGGTATTGGTAAAGATGGTGACGGTGACGGATTAGCAGATATAAATAATGAAGAAGACGTCTTATATACAATGGTAGAGTATTTAAGATCTTTTGAAGAGTTTGAATCTGCTATTGTTGCTTATTATCAAAATGAACAGGCGGTCATGATCATTGAGGAAATTTCATCATTATTTGAACACTTTGATACTATTGTTTTAGATAAGCGATCGCTACCGGTTTCAAAGCGCTATAGTTACAGTTTCCAAGATAACTATGGAACAGCTAGAAGTTGGGGAGGTGCACGTTCTCACGAAGGAATTGATATCTTTGCAGGATATTCAACTCCAGTTTTATCGACAGCTTATGGAGTTGTTGAAGTAATGGGATGGAATGATTTTGGAGGATATCGTATTGGTATTCGAGACATCTATAATACTTATCAATACTATGCACATTTACAAGGCTACGAAGGTAATTTAAAAGAAGGCGATATTGTCGAGCCGGGTCAAGTCATAGGTTATGTTGGAAGTACAGGATACGGAAAAGAAGGAACAAGTGGTAAATTTCCACCTCATTTACATTTTGGTTTATACAAGTATGATGGACGTTGTGAATGGGCATTTAATCCTTATCCACATTTAAGACGTTGGGAAAAAGAGAAACAATAGTCAGGATAAAAGACCGTAATCCACTGAAAATACGGTCTTTTATTTATGAATTAATAAAAAATAAAAAAAGTTAATAAAAAGTGTTGACTCTTATTTAGTACCATGTTATTATATAGAAGTCGTCAGGGACGAGGTTAAAAAAACAAAATGGAGCAGTACTCAAGTGGCTGAAGAGGTGCCCCTGCTAAGGGTATAGGTCGGGCAACCGGCGCGAGGGTTCAAATCCCTCCTGCTCCGCCATTATAAAAAATAAAATGGTGAATTAGTTGTATGGCCCGTTGGTGAAGCGGTTTAACACACATGCCTTTCACGCATGCATACACGGGTTCGAATCCCGTACGGGTCACCATTTAAAAAGGTCCAGTGGTGTAGCGGTTAACATGCCTGCCTGTCACGCAGGAGATCGCGGGTTCGATTCCCGTCTGGACCGCCATTGAGAACGGGAAGTGGCTCAGCTTGGTAGAGCACCTGGTTTGGGACCAGGGGGTCGCAGGTTCGAATCCTGTCTTCCCGACCATTCAAAATGCGGGTGTAGTTTAATGGTAGAACTTCAGCCTTCCAAGCTGACTGTGAGAGTTCGATTCTCTTCACCCGCTCCATTAACTTCATTGTGATGTGCCATGAAAAGCTGATAGGCGGTCGTGGCGGAATGGTAGACGCGCCAGCTTGAGGGGCTGGTAGGAGTAATCCTGTGGAGGTTCGAGTCCTCTCGGCCGCACCATAATGAATGTCTAATAAACCTCATCAAGAATCAACAAAAGCGCCCATAGCTCAATTGGATAGAGCGTTTGACTACGGATCAAAAGGTTAGGGGTTCGACTCCTCTTGGGCGCGCCATAATAAGATAACAATGAGTTCGAAAGAGCTCTTTTTTTATTTTCTAAGTACTGTTTATTAGCAATAAAAAAATTTGTACTTATAAAAAGCATCAAATGGTTTATGATTAATCCTTGTACGGGATATATTACTCATTGAATTGAATTTTTACTGTCATGAGATCGATCTAAGTACTCCTTTATTTTAAATAGGCTCTTTGTCAAATAGTGTTGCTGATGAATTTTTAACCTATTACAATGAGTGACTTAAATCCAAATCCTAGTGGCTAAGCTGCTAGGATTTTTACTTTGGGTTTAGTTAGGTTTTGAGTGATAAGAATTCTTGATTTAAAATGGTAGAAACTACGATAGCCAAAAGCGATTCGTTTAATGACTTTAATTTTATTGTTAATGCCTTCAATGGGACCATTGGTGTACGAAGTGGTCAGTGTGTTTTCAATATAAGATTGATACGTTTTAAACGTTTGAAAAGCAGTTTGGAATTCAGGAGAAATCAGAGGGTGTTTGGCTTGAAGTAAGTGATTGAATCGCTCTAAGTTTTTGGTTTGGAGGGTGAAAAGTAAGTCTTGATAGAGATTGTAGGTGGCTTTTAACTCAGGAGATAAATCAAGTAAAAAGTTTAGGATATCAATTTCTCGCATCGGTTGTTTGAAACAGTAAACGGAGCGATAAGTGGTGGTATTAATTAACGTGTGGGACTTTAAGAATAAGCGCCAGTAACGTTTGAATTTACGACTGTGTTTTTTAAATTTTTTCATGAATCGAATTCGAGTTTTGTTCAGTGCACGAGAGAGATGTTGAACAAGATGGAATTTATCAATCACAATTTTGGCATGAGGAAACAGCTCCTTAATTAAACTGATATAAGGGGCATACATATCAATGACAATATGTTTAACGCGAGAACGTGCTTCTTGGGTATAGCGTTTAAAATACGTTTGAAGGGAGCTTAGCCGACGATCTTCAATGATATCGATGATTTGTTTCGTATCAGCGTCACAAAAAATGAAGGACATATGCCCCTGGGCAGATTTAACCGATTTAAATTCATCAAAACAAAGATTTTCAGGAAGGGAATTAAAATTTAATGATTGAGATTCATAGAAGCTATGAATGATCCGATTGACAGTGGAATGAGACACTTGATGACGACAAGCGATATCAGACTCCGAGATTTTATTTTGTGCTTCTAACGCAATGGCATGTTTGGTGTTGTAAGAAATGAAGCAGTTCTTTTCAACAATCGATGTTTTTAGAGTGAACGTCGACTGACAATGCCCACAGTAGTAACGTTGTTTCTTTAAATCTAAATAAGTATCATGGAGTGAAACTTTAGGAATGACAATTCGAGACGTTTTGAACCCATGCTTTTTAAATTTAGAATCAAAGAGAGTTCCGCACCGCTCACAATGAGTCGGTTGATAAGATAAAATGCCTTTAAAAACAAAGCGAGTGACACCCTCAATTTTAACTTCTTCCAAATAATCTTCCTCAAATGTGATCTGTTTGTCTTTAATATTTAAGAGTTTTCTAGTAAAATATGAGTGAGACATCCAATCCATCCTTTCAATATTGTTTTAGCCGATAACATTGTAACAGGACGGAGACGGGATGTCTCTTTTTTTATGCCATGAAAAAAGGTGTTGCTTCATCAGCAACACCAAATATTATAGAACCTTTAAATATTCTTAATTTATAATTGATTAATAATTAAGATTTAATTTCTTGTAGTAAGAACAATGGTTGTTTTTTTGGGTACTATAATCTCAATTAGCAAAGATGGATATATATATAAACAGAAATGTAATTCATAGTTTTTTAATTTAAATACTTGTAGTCAAAATTCGTTAAAATGTATGTTAAAATAGTAGATATTAACTATACATTTTAGGATAGAAATTGAGGCAACTATGAATCAGACAGAATTAAAATCAATTGAAACAGCGATGCGTGAAACATTATCGAAACAACTTTATACTCGTTATCAAGTCATCTATTTACACTTACAAGGATATAAAAATGTAGAAATCGCTAAGATGGTTCCCTTCACTGCTCAGACCATCGGAACACATGTTAGAAATTATAAAAAATATGGACTTGAGGGATTAAACCCACGCCCAAAATCAGGCTGTCCGAAGAAACTTTCACCTAAGCAAGAAGCTGAGTTAATCCATACCCTCATCCATAAAACGCCCGCTGATGTTGGGATTGAACCGTACATGACTTGGGATTGTAAGCTATTATGCATCTGGGTGAAGCAAACCTTTGGAATTTCATTCTCTAAAGGTGGAATGCGTGACATGTTGTTACGCTTAGGTTTTAGCTACACACGCCCGACTTACTCATTAGCGAGAGCTAGTCAAGAAAAACAAGAGGGATTTAAACAGGAATTTGAACAATTAAAAAATTTTGATTCGTGGAGAGATTGATCATTTTATTGTTTCAAGATGAAAGTTCTATCAGAGATTATCAATCATTAGTCAACAATTGGTTTCCTAAAGGAAAACAACGGATTATTCCTACTTACGGAAATAATAAAAGTGTCAAATTAATAGGAATCCTTAACTATGAGACAGGTCATGTTTATGTCCAGGAGGAAGAACGTTATACAGCAGATATCTTTTTAGAATTCCTCAAAAAAGTACTGAAACAATATCCAACGGGAAAGATTGTCATGATTTTAGATAACGCAAGAATTCATCACGCTAAACTCATCCAACCTTTTTTAAACGAACACAAAAATAGATTAAGGTTAATCTTTTTACCACCATATAGTCCAGAATTAAACTTAATTGAAGGATTATGGAAATGGTTAAAACAATCTGTGATTCATAACGTCTTTTATAAAAATATAAATGAGATTAGAAAAGCTGTTCAAGGATTTATTCGACATATCAATGAGAGACCTTCGGAAGTGATCCAGAGACTATGCGAAAAAATGTGAAAAACTTATCTGTTTATATATATAATAAAAAATTTATATCTAAATGATTGGAAATCAAATATATTTTTGTTAGATGAAAGAATGAAATAAATGGTTTAAACGTTTTAAATAATCTTACTCCTTTATTTAGGTCTATAATTACTTTAGCATTTATCTACTAGATGAGAGAAGGGGAAGTACAATAACTTAATCAAAATCTTATTATCTTAGAAGTAGTCAATGTTAAAATCTTGTATAGATGAGATAAATTAATCTTTTTTCTAAATTTTTTAGAAAATATATTGACGAATTTCGACAGCGATGATATTATATACAGGTCGAAAGAACAAGAGAAAAAAACTTTCAAAAGAATTTGACAATTTGATTTCACAATGATAAAATGTAAAAGCTGAATTGATAAGAGGTCCAGTGGTGTAGCGGTTAACATGCCTGCCTGTCACGCAGGAGATCGCGGGTTCGATTCCCGTCTGGACCGCCATTTATAAATGGCCCGTTGGTGAAGCGGTTTAACACACATGCCTTTCACGCATGCATACACGGGTTCGAATCCCGTACGGGTCACCATTTAAAAAAGTTTAAAAAAGTGTTTGACAGAAAAAGTGAGACATGATAAACTAATAAAGTCGCCAAAACAAGGTGATGAGAAGTTCTTTGAAAACTAAACAGAACGTCAAGAAACATTTACTTTTAAGATAAAGTTTCGAACAGAAGCTTAGGATAAAAACAAACATTTAATATGGAGAGTTTGATCCTGGCTCAGGATGAACGCTGGCGGCGTGCCTAATACATGCAAGTCGAGCGAACCACTTCGGTGGTGAGCGGCGAACGGGTGAGTAACACGTAGGTCATCTGCCCATCAGACGGGGACAACGATTGGAAACGATCGCTAATACCGGATAGGACGAAAGTTTAAAGGTGCTCCTGGCACCGCTGATGGATGAGCCTGCGGCGCATTAGCTAGTTGGTAGGGTAACGGCCTACCAAGGCGACGATGCGTAGCCGACCTGAGAGGGTGAACGGCCACACTGGGACTGAGACACGGCCCAGACTCCTACGGGAGGCAGCAGTAGGGAATCTTCGGCAATGGGCGAAAGCCTGACCGAGCAACGCCGCGTGAATGATGAAGGCCTTCGGGTTGTAAAATTCTGTTATAAGGGAAGAACGACTTTAGTAGGAAATGGCTAGAGTGTGACGGTACCTTATGAGAAAGCCACGGCTAACTACGTGCCAGCAGCCGCGGTAATACGTAGGTGGCGAGCGTTATCCGGAATTATTGGGCGTAAAGAGCGCGCAGGTGGTTGATTAAGTCTGATGTGAAAGCCCACGGCTTAACCGTGGAGGGTCATTGGAAACTGGTCAACTTGAGTGCAGAAGAGGGAAGTGGAATTCCATGTGTAGCGGTGAAATGCGTAGAGATATGGAGGAACACCAGTGGCGAAGGCGGCTTCCTGGTCTGTAACTGACACTGAGGCGCGAAAGCGTGGGGAGCAAACAGGATTAGATACCCTGGTAGTCCACGCCGTAAACGATGAGTGCTAAGTGTTGGGGGTCGAACCTCAGTGCTGAAGTTAACGCATTAAGCACTCCGCCTGGGGAGTACGGTCGCAAGACTGAAACTCAAAGGAATTGACGGGGACCCGCACAAGCGGTGGAGCATGTGGTTTAATTCGAAGCAACGCGAAGAACCTTACCAGGTCTTGACATACCGTTGACCGTCCTAGAGATAGGATTTTCCCTTCGGGGACAATGGATACAGGTGGTGCATGGTTGTCGTCAGCTCGTGTCGTGAGATGTTGGGTTAAGTCCCGCAACGAGCGCAACCCCTGTCGTTAGTTGCCAGCATTCAGTTGGGGACTCTAACGAGACTGCCAGTGACAAACTGGAGGAAGGTGGGGATGACGTCAAATCATCATGCCCCTTATGACCTGGGCTACACACGTGCTACAATGGTTGGTACAAAGAGAAGCGAAGCGGTGACGTGGAGCAAACCTCATAAAGCCAATCTCAGTTCGGATTGTAGGCTGCAACTCGCCTACATGAAGTTGGAATCGCTAGTAATCGCGAATCAGAATGTCGCGGTGAATACGTTCCCGGGTCTTGTACACACCGCCCGTCACACCACGAGAGTTTACAACACCCGAAGTCAGTGGCCTAACCGCAAGGAGGGAGCTGCCTAAGGTGGGGTAGATGATTGGGGTGAAGTCGTAACAAGGTATCCCTACCGGAAGGTGGGGATGGATCACCTCCTTTCTATGGAGAAAGCGACGTTCTGTTTAGTTTTGGAAGAATTTCTTCCAAGGTTGATCTTTGAAAACTAGATATCTTCATTCAGAAGAAACAATCAATAGATTTAAAATAGGTTAAGTGAATAAGGGCGCACGGAGGATGCCTTGGCACTAGGAGTCGACGAAGGACGCGACAAACGGCGAAACGCCTCGGGGAGCTGTAAGTGAGCATTGATCCGGGGATATCCGAATGGGGAAACCCGCTAGTGGTGATACGCTAGCACCATCTGGTGAATACATAGCCAGATTGGAGACAGACCCAGGGAACTGAAACATCTAAGTACCTGGAGGAAAAGAAAGAAAGATCGATTCCCGTAGTAGCGGCGAGCGAAGTGGGAAGAGCCCAAACCGGACTTGTCCGGGGTTGTAGGACCTTCAGAATTGACAAATCATGATAGCCGAATGGTCTGGGAAGGCCAACCGTAGGGGGTGAGAGTCCCGTAGGTGAAATTGTGAAATGCATGGAAGGAATCCTGAGTACGGCGGGACACGTGGAATCCCGTCGGAATCAACGAGGACCATCTCGTAAGGCTAAATACTACCTAGTGACCGATAGTGAACCAGTACCGTGAGGGAAAGGTGAAAAGAACCCCGGAAGGGGAGTGAAAGAGAACCTGAAACCGTGTGCCTACAACTAGTCAGAGCCCGTTCATGGGTGATGGCGTGCCTTTTGTAGAATGAACCGGCGAGTTACGATATCGTGCGAGGTTAAGCAGAAGATGCGGAGCCGTAGCGAAAGCGAGTCTGAATAGGGCGATGAGTACGATGTTGTAGACCCGAAACCGTGTGAGCTAGCCATGAGCAGGCTGAAGGTCAGGTAACACTGACTGGAGGGCCGAACCAGGGCACGTTGAAAAGTGCTTGGATGACTTGTGGCTAGGGGTGAAATTCCAATCGAACACGGATATAGCTGGTTCTCTCCGAAATAGCTTTAGGGCTAGCCTCGATGTTAAGTCTACTGGAGGTAGAGCACTGAATGGGTGATGGCCCCACCTCGGGGTACTGATCTCAATCAAACTCCGAATGCCAGATAGATATCATCGGGAGTCAGACTGTGGGTGATAAGGTCCATGGTCAAAAGGGAAAGAGCCCAGACCGCCAGCTAAGGCCCCCAAGTGTCCGTTAAGTGGAAAAGGATGTGGAGATGCACAGACAACTAGGAGGTTGGCTTAGAAGCAGCCATCCTTTAAAGAGTGCGTAATAGCTCACTAGTCGAGTGACTCTGCGCCGAAAATGTACCGGGGCTAAACGGACCGCCGAAGCTGCGGATTGACTTTAGAGTCAGTGGTAGGAGAGCGTTCTAACAGCGGAGAAGCAGTACCGGAAGGAGCTGTGGAGCGGTTAGAAGTGAGAATGCCGGTGTGAGTAGCGAAAGATAGGTGAGAATCCTATCCATCGAAAGCCTAAGGTTTCCAGGGGAAGGCTCGTCCGCCCTGGGTAAGTCGGGACCTAAGGTGAGGCCGAAAGGCGTAGCCGATGGACAACAGGTTGATATTCCTGTACCACTTATTAAACTGATGGAGTGACGGAGAAGGCTAAGTTGAGCGTGTGAATGGATTCACGTGTAAGCAGTGAGGTGGTCATGTAGGCAAATCCGCATGGCATAACATTGAGCTGTGATGCCGAAGCCAATAGGCGAAGTCAACTGACGTCACGCTTCCAAGAAAAGCTTCTAGGGTTAATTTAGTAAGTGCCCGTACCGATAACCGACACAGGTAGGCGAGGAGAGAATCCTAAGATGAGCGAGAGAACTCTTGTTAAGGAACTCGGCAAAATGACCCCGTAACTTCGGGAGAAGGGGTGCTTGTGAAAGCAAGCCGCAGTGAATAGGCCCAGGCGACTGTTTATCAAAAACACAGGTCTCTGCTAAACCGCAAGGTGATGTATAGGGGCTGACGCCTGCCCGGTGCTGGAAGGTTAAGAGGAGAGGTTAGCGCAAGCGAAGCTTTGAATTGAAGCCCCAGTAAACGGCGGCCGTAACTATAACGGTCCTAAGGTAGCGAAATTCCTTGTCGGGTAAGTTCCGACCCGCACGAAAGGCGTAACGATCTGGGCGCTGTCTCAACAAGAGACTCGGTGAAATCATAGTACCTGTGAAGATGCAGGTTACCCGCGACAGGACGGAAAGACCCCGTGGAGCTTTACTGTAGCTTGATATTGAGCACTGGTGGCACATGTACAGGATAGGTAGGAGACGAAGAAACCAGGACGCCAGTCTTGGTGGAGTCGCTGTTGGGATACTACCCTTGTGTTACTGGGGTTCTAACCCGTGGCCCTCATCGGGTCAGGGAACAGTGTCAGGTGGGCAGTTTGACTGGGGCGGTCGCCTCCCAAAGAGTAACGGAGGCGCCCAAAGGTTCCCTCAGAATGGTTGGAAATCATTCGAAGAGTGTAAAGGCAGAAGGGAGCTTGACTGCGAGACCTACAAGTCGAGCAGGGACGAAAGTCGGGCTTAGTGATCCGGCGGTACCGAATGGAAGGGCCGTCGCTCAACGGATAAAAGCTACCCCGGGGATAACAGGCTGATCTCCCCCAAGAGTTCACATCGACGGGGAGGTTTGGCACCTCGATGTCGGCTCATCGCATCCTGGGGCTGTAGTCGGTCCCAAGGGTTGGGCTGTTCGCCCATTAAAGCGGTACGCGAGCTGGGTTCAGAACGTCGTGAGACAGTTCGGTCCCTATCCGTCGTGGGCGTAGGAAATTTGAGAGGAGCTGTCCTTAGTACGAGAGGACCGGGATGGACACACCGCTGGTGTACCAGTTGTTCTGCCAGGAGCATCGCTGGGTAGCTACGTGTGGACGGGATAAACGCTGAAAGCATCTAAGCGTGAAGCCCCCCTCAAGATGAGATTTCCCATTCGAAAGAAGTAAGATCCCTTGAAGACGACGAGGTGGATAGGTCAGGAGTGGAAGTGTGGTGACACATGGAGCGGACTGATACTAATCGATCGAGGACTTAACCAACGAAACTGAAGAAGATATCTAGTTTTGGAAGATTAACGAATCTTTCAGAGGTCTAGTGATGATGGCAAGGAGGGCACACCTGTTCCCATACCGAACACAGAAGTTAAGCTCCTTAGCGCCGAGGGTAGTACGCAAGTGCGAGAGTAGGACGTCGCTGGGCCTTTCATTAAATACCTGCGGGTGTAGTTTAATGGTAGAACTTCAGCCTTCCAAGCTGACTGTGAGAGTTCGATTCTCTTCACCCGCTCCAATTGATGATGATGCACCGCAAGGGTGCTTTTTTTGTATATATGTCCACTTTTAGTTTATTAACATATACTATTATGTATCAAACTAAAGGTAGGGATAACTATGAATTTTTTAGCTATACTATTATTTTCTGTATCTGCTACATGTGATAATTTAATTATTGGTTTGAGTTATGGAGCGAAAAGAATAAAAATCTCTTTTATTAGTAACTTAATCGTAGGAATTATTTCTTGTTTAGGAACATTACTTGGTATGTATATAGGAAATCTTTTCGATTATTTTATAATTGGATCAATTGCACAGTATCTAGGAAGTGGATTACTCTTTTTATTTGGTTTTTATATGTTTTATCAAGCACTATATAAACAAATAAAATCAAGCGATGACGCTACAACCATTAATGATACTGCTGATTTAGCAGAGAATTTTGATGTGGATCATTCTAAGTCAATAGATATAAAGGAAGCATCTGTATTAGGATTATTTTTATGTTTAAATAATTTTGGATTAGGAATTGCTGCAGCTCTAACGGGGCTTAATATATATATCACTTCATTAACATGTTTACTTTTAAGTATTTTATTTATTGAGTTTGGATGTCGCTTAACTTATAGTTTTTTAAGTGAAAATACGGTGAAATATGCTGAATATATATCAAGTTTAATTATCATGTTATTAGCGATTTACCAATTATTCTTCTAAATAAAATATAAAAGGATGAAGTTTTTGCTTCATCCTTTTATATTTTATTGTATGATTAATGATAATGGATTTAGCTTGTTATGTTATAATAAAAGTTAGAATAAACTTTCTAATTTATTAAGATATTTAGAATAGATTATATCCATAATAATTCATAATCTTTATTTAGAATTTATAGGTGATAGTATGACATATATAATTAAAACAAATTCTGTAGAAGAAACGCAGCTGTTAGCTGAAAAAATTGGTCGATGGGTTAAACCTGGAATGATCTTAACGTTAGAAGGTGATTTAGGTGCTGGAAAGACGACCTTTACTAAAGGATTTGCGAGAGGACTCGATATTAAACGAAATGTTAATAGTCCAACATTCACAATTATCAAAGAATATCAAGGACGCTTACCACTATATCATATGGATGTTTATCGTTTAGAAAACGGTGCAGAAGATATGGGAATTGATGACTATTTATTTGGTGAAGGTGTTTGTGTCGTTGAATGGGCAAGTATGATTGAAGATATTCTACCTAAAGATCGTTTAGATATTAAGGTTTATCGTGAGGATGAAATGAGTCGTCGAATTGAATTAACTCCTGTAGGAGAATTTTATGAATCGGTTTGTGAGGTGTTATAAAAATGTTCGTATTAGCTATTGATACATCAAATACAACTTTATCAGTTGCGCTTGTTGAAAATCATCAAACGCTAGCAGAGGTCATGGAAACAACAAAAAATGATCATTCAAAACGTTTGATGCCAACGATTGAAGCTTTATTTAAACAAATAAATCGTACACCAAAAGAGCTTGATTTGATCGCTGTTGCACAAGGTCCCGGTTCATATACAGGTGTTCGTATTGGAGTAACGGTTGCAAAAGTATTAGCTTGGACGTTGAATAAACCATTAGTAGGCGTATCGAGTCTAGAAATTTTAGCACGTAATTTAAAAACAGAGGGTTATATTATTCCTTTATTTGATGCACGTCGTCAAACTGTTTTTGCAGGAGTTTATAATGGTGAATCATCGGAAGTAATTGTTCCAGACGGACATTATGAATTAACAGATTTATTAAATAATTTATCAAATAGTGATAAAAAAATGTATTTCCTGGGTAATGATGTTGTAAAATATGAAGCTTTAATTAAATCTGTCTTAGGGGATCGAGTAGTGGAGATAGATGATGAATCTTTACATGTGCCGCACGCAAGCACTTTAGCTAATATTGCATTAGAAAAAGAGGCTGTTGAAAATGTTCATCACTTCACACCGAAGTATCATCGCTTACCAGAAGCAGAAATGAACTGGATGTTAGAACAAGAGAATAAAGGAAAATAACGATGATTCGATCGATAGAAGAGAAAGATTTACCTCAAGTTATTTCACTACATCACGAGTTATTTAAACAAGAATTTAACTTTGAAGATTATGTTCAAAACAAGCCGTTTCATTATGGCATTGTCATAGAAGAGAATAATCAAATGGTAGGCTATTTAGTTGGGCAAATGATTTTTGAAATGTCGGATTTATATTATGTTGCTGTTCATCCTAATTATCGTTCAAAAGGATATGGGAATTTGTTAGTTGAGCAATTTATTAATGAGGCTTGTCAAAATGATGGTGATACGATGTCGTTAGAAGTTAGGATAAGTAATCAGGCAGCTATTCGTTTATATGAAAAGTGTGGATTCATTTCTGTCGGAATTCGTCAAAGATATTATGCAGATGGAGAGGATGCCCTGTTAATGACTCGTAATTTAAAATAGAAGTTGGTGATAGTCATGGAAAAAGATATTTTAGTATTAGCAGTTGAAAGTAGTTGCGATGAAACGAGTGTAGCAGTCATTAAAAATGGTAAAGAGATTTTATCGAATATTGTTGCGTCTCAAATTGAAAGTCACAAGCGTTTTGGTGGGGTAGTACCCGAGGTAGCTAGTCGTCATCATGTCGAAAGTGTAACATTAGTTTTTGAAGAGGCTTTACAGAAGGCTAATATTGGCTGGAACGATATTGATGCTATAACAGTAACTGAAGGGCCAGGATTAATCGGATCACTTTTAATTGGAATCAATGCTGCAAAAGCATTAGCATTTGCTCATAACATTCCACTGGTTGGTGTTCATCATATCGCTGGACATATTTATGCTAATCAGTTAGTTGAACCGTTAGAGTTTCCATTATTAGCATTAGTCGTATCAGGTGGACATACCGAATTAGTTTATATGAAGGACCATTATCAGTTTGAAGTGATTGGAGAAACATTGGATGATGCCGTAGGGGAAGCTTATGATAAAGTTGCTCGAACATTAAACTTACCTTATCCAGGAGGACCACATATCGATCGATTAGCAGCTGAGGGAGAGGATACATATAAATTACCTCGTGTATGGCTAGATAAAGAGTCTTATGATTTTAGTTTTTCAGGACTGAAATCAGCTGTTATTAATACAGTTCATAATGCAAAACAACGTGGTGAAGAAATTATTCCAAAAAATTTAGCTGCAAGTTTTCAAGCGAGTGTTGTTGAGGTGTTAGTTGAAAAAACGATGCGTGCTGCACGTGAATATGATGTTAAGCAGATTATTGTTGCTGGTGGAGTATCTGCTAATAAAGGATTACGCCAAGGATTAGATGAAGCTGTTGCAAAAGAGGGTCGTGTTAAGTTAACAATTCCCCCATTATCTCTTTGTACAGATAATGCTGCGATGATCGGAGCCGCTGGAACAATGGCATTTTTAAAGGGACATCGTAGTTCAATGGATATGAACGGTTCATCAGGAATGGAATTAAATTCATTATAAAAAGTAGCTACTAAAAGGGAAGCCACTGAAAAACTAAAATCATTTATAAAGAAAGACTAAAAAGACCTCTAATAACACAAAAAACCTTAGAAAAACAAGCTAATTCAGCCTATTTTTCTAAGGTTTTTAATCATTTTAGCTTTTATTTGCGTCACCTGTTTTAATTAAAGGGACTTTTTCAGTGGCCTCCCCAAAGGCTACTTTTTTTATGATTGTTTGAGTTGCTCTATATGTTTGATTTTTTCTTTGGCAAGATTTTTACCGATTGAGGTGATAAGTTTCTGATTAGCTTCATCTAGTGTTAATGCATTTGAAATATTAATTTTTTCGATGATATATAAATCATGGATGATTTTTTCTTCTACACTTACAGGTTGATAGAGTTGTCTTTCAAGGCCAAAAAGAGCTTCTTTAATTTGCTCAGATGTCCAATTCAATCGACCTAATTTAGCTAGCGTTTGAGTCATCAATTGAGTATCCCTTTGAAGTTCTGTTAATAAACCATGAAAAGAGGCTAGAAAATATAATTTTGAAAGATTTAAATTTGATAAATCAAATTGATTAAGATGATTAATTATCGCATTTAACATCTCCGTTTGTTTATAATAAGGAGCAACGAAGGTTAAATAGTCATTTAGGTTAGTGCTAGGAGTACTTTTAATACGTCCAAAAAGATAAACATCATGATAAGTATTATTATGGTAATGAGCTTGACGTCGAACCCCCTCCATCTCAAAATTAAGAGCTTTGAGAAGATGATAACTAGATTGATTATAGGCATAAACCTCAGCTTCAATTCGATGAACTCCTTGTTCAAATAACTGTGGAATGAGTGCCTCAAGAGCTTCTTTTGTATATCCTTCTCCTCGATGTGAGCCAAGACCAAATCTTAACCAAGCACAAGATTTTAAATTATCCATCCAATTAATACGAATATATCCAATTGGAGTATTGGTCTCGGTAATAACCATTATATAATAAGGATCTTCATTAGCTTTAATATCTTCTTGTTCTGATTCAACAGTGTATTGTTGATTTCCAGTAGACATTGTTTGATTATAAGGGTCGTTTTTCCAGTTAGCTATTAACTCAGCATCTTCTAATTCAATCGATCTTAAGGTGAGTCTTTTGGTTTTCATATAATTCCTCCATTTTATGTGATAATTAATTATATGAAAAAACTCTATCTCATATGAGATAGAGTTAAGAGATTTTATGACTTGGCGGTTTGACTAATTACCCCCTTTATTTACTTAATCAAGTTAGCCTTGCTAATAAATGATTTATTTTGTTAAATGATTATTAGCTTCTTTAAAATCCCTCCTTTTACTACATGATATTCAAAAGGAATTGTCGATATTCAAAAAAGTCGTCCGGTTAGACGACTTTTTTACGATAGGCTAAGTTCTTCCCAAATTTCCATAGCTTCCATAATTAACTGTTCTAATTCCTCAATACGAGCCTGAACTTGTGCAGATTTTTGAGAATCTAAATAAACTTCTTCCTGAAATAGCTCCGCTTTTTTATACTCTAATTCTTCTTCATACATTGCAATTTTTGTCTCTGTTTCTTCAAGTTGTCGTTTACGTTGTTGTTCCAAACGACGTTGTTCTTTTTGTTTTTGATAATCTGTTATATTATTTGAGGTATCTACATTTGATTGTTCAGCTAATTTTGCAGCTTCAAGTTCCGCTAATTGTTGCTTTTTCTCGATATAATCAGAGTAATTTCCTAAGTAAGAAACGACACCTTCTGGAGTAACTTCTAAAATTCGAGTGGCAATTTTATCAATAAAGTAGCGGTCATGTGAAATAAAAAAGACAGTTCCTTCATAATCTTCAAGAGACAGTTCGAGCATTTCTTTACTATCGATATCTAAGTGGTTAGTTGGTTCATCTAGTAATAAGAAATTATTTTTTTCAAGCATGAGTTTGCATAAAGTTAATCGAACTTTTTCACCACCAGAAAGTTGATTAACTGTTTTGAAAACATCGTCACCCGTAAACAGGAAGTTTCCTAATAATGTTCGAATATCTTTTTCAAGTCTAGTAGGGAAGCAATTCCATACCTCATTTAAAACGGTATTATTAGAAGTTAAATTTGCTTGTTCCTGATCGAAATATCCCATGTCTAAACTTTTTCCATAGTAAATTTCTCCGCTTATTTTAGGTAAGTCTCCAGCGACTGTTTTTAAAATAGTTGATTTTCCAATTCCGTTAGGACCAATTAATGCGACGCGATCGAGACGATTCAGGTGAAAATCTAAATGATTTGAAATGACTTGATCTTCATAACCAACGGTTAAATCTTCAACTTTTAAAACGTCATTTCCACTACGGCGATCAATTTCAAAAGTAATCCCGATTGATTTATCATTAATTTTTGGGATTTCGATTCGTTCCATTTTATCAAGTAATTTTCGTCGAGATTGTGCTCGTTTAGTTGTTGAAGCACGAACGATATTTCGACTAATGAAATCTTCCATCTTTGAAATTTCTTTTTGTTGTTTTTCGTATTGCTTCATTAGTGATGCATAAGAGACCGCTTTTTGATCCATATAATCAGAGTAGTTTCCTTTATATTTTGTACATTTACGATACTCAATCTCATATACCGTTGTTGCGATTTGATCAATAAAGTAACGATCGTGAGAGACAATAACAACAGCACCTGAATATTTTTTTAAATAACCTTCTAACCATTCAATCGTATCAATATCTAAGTGGTTGGTCGGCTCATCGAGAATTAAAACATCAGGTTTTTGAAGTAATAATTTAGCTAAAGCTAAACGAGTCTTTTGCCCTCCACTTAAATTAGAGATCTTTTGATCAAAACCAATTTCATTAAACTTGAATCGGTTTAGTATATTATTAATTTCAGATTCATAAGTATAGCCACTCATTAATTCAAAACGATGATTTAAGTTTTGATAGTGTTCAATAATTTTTAAGTATTGTTCACTATTTGGATCTTCTTCAGCCATTTTAATACTAAGTTCTTCGAGTTGTCCTTTTAATTTAATGGTTTCTTCAAAGACTTTAAGCATCTCATTATAAATGGTATCATCAGAATTAACATGACTAGATTGGGCAAAATATCCTAGAACAACACTTTGTGGTTTATGAATTTCACCACCATCAAAGTCAATTTCATCAGCAATCATTTTTAATAAGGTTGATTTTCCAGCACCATTACGCCCAACAACAGCAATACGTTCACCTTTTTTGACTTCAAATTGAACATTTTCAAGAATCGGTGTTCCTGAATAAAGTTTAGTCAATTTGCTAGTTTGTAATAAAATCATTTTATTTCTCCTTTTATGTCTAAACTTACAAGTTACTTCAATTTTTATAGTATTTATTTATAAGTATAAAGCTTAAGGAAGAGATAAGCAACGGACACTAGATGAAATAATCATCGATTTTAAAAACATTTTAACATATAGATGTTTTATGTCTCGGTGAGTATTCACATTAAATTAGTTTCATGTTATTATTTAACTAGGATAAAGGAGGTTTTTTATGCTATCACATATTCCAAATGCAACAATTAAAAGATTAGCACTTTATCGTCGCTGTTTCGTTGAATTAGATGAAATGGGAGTTAAAAGAATTCAGTCAGGTGAGTTAAGTCAAAAAATTGGAATTGATTCAGCGACTATTCGACGAGACTTTTCTTATTTAGGTGAGTTAGGACGCCAAGGTTATGGTTATGAAGTACGTGTTGTTTTAGAAGCATTTAATAATTTATTAAAAACAGAGGATGCACAAAGTTGTGTTTTAATTGGGGTTGGGAACTTAGGACGTGCATTATTAAAATATTTTAGTTCAGATAAGTTTAAAAAACGTATGTTTAGAACACCGGTTAATTTAATTTCAGGTTTTGATACGGATGAAAGTCTAGTTGGACAGTGTATTGGTGATTTACCAATTTATCATTTAAATGATTTAAAGACTTATATTGAAGAACATCATGTGACTTATGTTATTTTAACGGTTCCACCAACAGTGGCGCAAAGTGTTGCTTCTTCATTAGAAGGTTTAGGAATTAAAGGAATTTTAAATTTATCTTCAACAGTTATTAATGTAAGTGAAGATATTACGGTTCATGAAGTCGATCTAAACATGGAGTTAGAGACATTATTCTTTTATGTCTTCCAAAAAGAACAAGCTAAACATTAGTACTTTTTATTATAAATGTCGGTTGTTGTCAGCTTATAATCAAAATGGTTATAAGCTTTTTTTTTTCTTAATCAATCAGTGGGAATTTATTCTATTCTCATTGAAAAATAATAACGACATCAGTATAATTATGAACCATGATAGCGTTGGTGATTTAATGATGATTTTCGAACATCAATTAAGGGAATACTAACGATATCTGATTTAATATTCAAGACGTTGCATTCTAAAAGAAGCGACAGTGGAGGAGAAGAAAAATGAATAAATCAAGAAGGAAAACGAAATTTTTAGTTTTATTAACGATGTTTTGTAGTATTCAAGTTGTCTTAATGTTAACACCACTTGGCTATATTCCAATTGGTCCTGTTCGTGCGACAACCATGCATATTCCTGTTATTTTAGCCGGAATTTTATTGGGCGTAAAGGGAGGGGCAATCACAGGATTAGTATTTGGGATTAGCAGTGTCATTACGAATACGATCATGCCAACCATTACATCATTTGTCTTTACTCCGTTTTATTCATTAGGAGATTATCACGGGAATTTGATGAGCTTAGTTATTGCGATTGGACCGCGAGTTTTACTAGGAGTACTAGCGGCGTTTATTTATAAATGGTTTAAAAATAAAGAGCTTAAAGTTAGATTAATTGGTAGCGGGTTGACGGCTTTAGTTTGTACAATGATTCATTCGATTTTGGTGCTTGGAATGATCTATCTTTTCTTTGGTCCGAGTTATGCTCAAGCAAAAGGAGTTGAAGCCTCAGCTTTATTTGGATTATTACTCACCATTATTACAACAAATAGTATTTTAGAGGCAGTATTAGCAACAGTTATTATTACACCACTGACAAAAGTGTTAGAACCCATTACGAAGAAGGTGATTTAGTTGAGTAAAAAGACAATTGTATTAGGTGTTTGTGGAGGAATTGCTGCTTATAAAAGTGCACAATTAGCTAGTAATTTATATAAAAAAGGTTATGATGTTCATGTCATCATGACAAAAAATGCAACTGAATTTATTACTCCATTAACGTTTGAAACGTTAACTCATAATCGTGTTTCTGTTGGTACATTTGATCGAAATTTTCAATATGATGTTAATCATATTTCATTAGCTAAACGTGCTGATTTATTTGTTGTCGCGCCAGCTTCAGCAAATTGTATTGCCAAGTTTGCCCATGGTTTAGCAGATGATATGTTATCCACAACGTTTTTAGCTGCTACTTGTCCAAAGTTAATTGCTCCTGCCATGAATACAGGAATGTTAACTAACCCTATCACGAAAAGAAACATTGACATCTGTAAAGAGTACGGTATGACATTTGTTGAATCAGATAGTGGATATTTAGCATGTGGTGATGTAGGAAAAGGCCGATTAGCTGAAATTGAAGAGATTGAGGATGCGATTGAGTGTTTACTAATTGAAGAAAAACCACTAAAAGGAATGAAGGTTGTTGTCACTGCTGGACCGACACAAGAAGATTTAGATCCTGTTCGTTTTATGACGAATCATTCAAGTGGTAAGATGGGATATGCAGTTGCACGTGCCGCTCGTAATTTAGGAGCAGATGTGACACTAATTACAGGACCTGTGACATTGAGAAAACCAATCTTTATGGATGTTGTTGAGGTAAGAACAGCAGCCGAAATGTTTAAAGAAGTAGAGGCATTCACGAATGATTATGATATTTTAATTAAATCAGCAGCTGTTTCCGATTATCGAGTAGAGTGTGTGAGTGATCAAAAAATGAAAAAACAAGGTGATCACTTAGCGATTGACTTTGTGATGAATCCCGATATTTTAGCTCATATGGGACATTCTAAAAAACCACATCAAGTCGTTTGTGGTTTTGCAATGGAAACACAGAATTTAATTGAAAACGCCACTAAGAAATTAGTGAACAAAGGGGCTGATTTAATTGTGGCTAATCAATTAAATGAACAGTCAGCAGGCTTTAAAAAAGATACTAATATCGTGACATTTTTAACTCCTGATCATGTTGAGACGTTAGATGTGATGTCAAAAGAAGCACTCGGTTATGAAATTATGAATCGATTATTACATATTTTAATAAAGAAAAGAGGAGCAGTATGCTAGTTGTTATCGATGTTGGAAATACAAATATTACACTAGGGGTTTATAACGGTGATGAATTAATCGCAAACTTTCGACTAACGACTAAGCTCCAACGAACATCAGACGAGTTTGGAATTACCTTATTCTCATTTTTTCAAACAAAAAATATTAATCCACAAGCAGTTGAAGATGTTTTAATATCAAGTGTGGTTCCTAAAATTATGCACTCATTAACGAATGCGATTAGAAAATATTTTAATATTGAACCAATGATTGTTGGTCCTGGAATTAAGACAGGAATTAGTATTAAAACAGAAAATCCTCGTGAAGTAGGAGCAGATCGTATTGTGGATATTGCAGCGGCTTATCATATTTATGGAGGTCCAGCTTTAGTGATTGATTTTGGAACAGCAACAACATACGACTATGTGAATGAAAACGGTGAGTTTGAATTTGGGGTTACTTCACCTGGGATTGAGATTTCAGCTCAAGCTTTATGGACACAAGCTGCTAAATTGCCTGAGATTGAAATTAAAAAACCCGCAACGATTATGTGTCGTAACACCATTACAAGTATGCAAGGTGGATTAGTTTATGGCTACATTGGACAGACGGAATATATTATTCAAAAAGTAAAAGAAGCCGTAGGCAAGGAAATCAAAGTAGTTGCAACTGGAGGACTTGGGCGTATTATCTATAATGAGACTGATATGATTGATGTCTATGATCCAGATTTAGCTTTTAAAGGAATGAAAGTTATTTATCAAAAAAATAAGGCTTAAGCATATAGTAATAAAAAAAGACTTATACAGATCATTATCTGATAAGTCTTTTTTGTTTAATAAATTATAAATTTATAGAGTATGTTAAAAGTTATCGTTCATTTTGATTAAACATTAAAACTTATGATTCGATGAAATGAATGCTTTTAATACAATAGTCATAGAACAATAGGAATATTTGTTAATTTTAAGCATATTAATCAATAGGTGGACTATAATAAGAAGGATTTTATCCGAAACTATTGCCATTATTTATTCATATTTGTATAATTTATTTAGTAGCACTCTGTATAAAAGAGTGATAAAAGAGGAGGAACGGTCATGTTAAAACCATTAAATCATCATGTTGTTCTTGAAATTGTAGAGGTTGAAAAGACAACGGCTAGTGGGATTATTCTTTCAGGAGAAGCGTCAAAACCAAAGCATTCAGAGGGTGTCGTGATTGCAGTTGGTGAAGGAAAGTTATTAGACAATGGAAAACGCCAACCGTTAGTCGTTGAGGTCGGACAACGTGTTATTTATAACGGATTTGGTGGGACAAAAGTTTCGCATGAAGGTAAAGAATTAGTTATTTTAGCGCAAGATGATATTTTAGCAATTGTAGAGTAAGTTCAATAGAGTTTTTAATAGATATTATTTTCATTTAAAGGAGGATTTAAGTTTATGGCAAAAGAGATTTTATTTGCTGAAGATGCGCGTCGCGCGATGATTCGTGGGGTAGATAAATTAGCGGATACCGTTAAGGTTACTTTAGGGCCAAAAGGTCGAAATGTTATTTTAGAACAAAAATTTGGAACACCTCAAATTATTAATGATGGAGTATCTATTGCAAAAGAAATTGAATTAGAAGATAAATTTGAAAACATGGGAGCACGTTTAGTCGCTCAAGTAGCTAGTCGTACAAACGATGTAGCAGGAGATGGAACAACAACTGCAACGGTATTAGCTCAGGCAATGATTCGAGAAGGAAATAAAAACATTGTAGCTGGTGCTAATCCAATGACAATTCGTCGTGGAATAGAACGTGCTGTAAAAGTAGCAGTAGAAGCATTAAAAGCAAATTCTAAGCCGATTGAAGGAAAGGAATCAATCGCTAGTGTAGCAGCCATTTCTGCTGCTGATGAAGAAATCGGTAAATTAATTGCAGAAGCGATGGAACGTGTAGGAAACGATGGTGTCATTACGTTAGAAGAATCAAAAGGATTCGAGACAACAATGGACATTGTTGAAGGAATGCAATTTGATCGTGGATATTTATCATCTTATATGGTGACGGATACAGATAAAATGGAAGCTGTTTTAGATAATCCGTATATTTTAGTAACAGATTCAAAAGTTTCTGCTTTACAAGATATTTTACCTATTCTTGAACAATTAGTTCAAACAGGCCGTTCAATGATTATTATTGCTGATGATATTGAAAATGAGGCTTTAGCTGCATTAGTCGTGAATAAATTACGTGGTACGTTTAATGTAGTTGCTGTTAAAGCACCTGGATTTGGAGATCGTCGTAAACGTATGCTTGAAGACATTGCTATTTTAACAGGAGCTCAATTAGTGACTGAAGAATTAGGATTAGAGCTTAAAAATACAACATTAGATCAATGTGGACACGCTGGTCGTGTGATTGTCACGAAAGATCATACAACAATCGTGGAGGGAATTGGGTCACAAATGGACATTCAAGCACGTATTGCTCAAATTCGTGCGGAGTTAGAAAATACAGTTTCTGAGTTTGATAAAGAAAAATTATTAGAACGTTTAGCAAAACTAAGTGGAGGAGTTGCCGTTATTAAAGTAGGTGCAGCTACTGAAACAGAGTTAAAAGAACGTAAATTACGTATTGAAGATGCGCTAAACGCGACACGTGCTGCCGTTCAAGAAGGAATTGTTGCCGGTGGTGGAACAGCGTATATGAATATTTATAATGAGGTTGAAAAAATTGAAGCCACAGGTGATGAAGCAACGGGTGTTCAAATTGTTTTAAAAGCATTAGAAGCTCCAATTCGTCAAATTGCTGAAAATGCAGGAATTGAAGGATCAATCATTGTTTATAAGTTAAAAGAGTTAGAACCAGGATTCGGATATAATGCTGCAACAAATGAGTTTGTTGATATGTTCCAATCAGGAATTGTTGATCCAACTAAGGTAACTCGTTCAGCTTTACAAAATGCTGCAAGTATCTCAGCTTCATTCTTAACGGCTGAAGCGGCTGTTGTTGAGATTGAAAAACCTCAAGCACCTCAGTCACCAGCTGATATGGGCGGAATGGGAATGATGTAATAAAAAAATCTCTAGATTAGTCTAGAGATTTTTTTATGATGATTTCAAGATAAGCTATAATAAAAGAAATGAAGATTAGAGGTGAGCCATGAAGGGAATTGGAACAGATATCATTGAGATCAGGCGTATTGAACAACTTAAACAACGTGAACGATTTGTTCATAAATTATTGAGTGAAGAAGAATTACAATTATATCAATCATTTAAACATATTAAAAGGCAAAATGAATTTTTAGCGGGTCGTTGGGCGGTTAAAGAAGCATTATATAAAGCTTTAGGAACATACTGTAATGGAAAATCATATCAAGAATTCAGTGTTATAAATGATGAAATAGGAAAACCTTTTTTATTAACACCTAAGCTAGAAGGATTACATATTAGCATTAGTCATTGTGAACATTATGCGGTAGCATTCGTTATTTGGGAATAAAAAAATCAGCTATTAATAGGAGGCCACTGAAAAAGTCCTCTATCTGAAAACATCTAACATTTCAATAGAAGTGTTGGATGTTTTTTTGATTTACGGTAAAATTAAACTAACGTCAAACTTTGTCGAGGGGTGCTTATGCTAGTTAAACAAAATGCTTTACCACTTAGCGCATACGCAGGATTATATGATATGGTGGTTCCAAAAGATAATTTATTAAGACGAATGAATGAAGTGGTTGATTTTTCATTTATTTACGATGAGTTAAAAGAAAAATATTGTGTGGATAATGGTCGAAATGCAATTGATCCCATTCGCTTATTTAAGTATCTATTATTAAAAGTCATTTATGAACTATCTGATGTAGATGTGGTGGAGCGTTCGCGTTACGATCTGTCATTTAAGTATTTTTTAGGAATGGCACCAGAAGAAGATGTTATTCATCCCAGTTCATTAACGAAGTTTAGAAAGTTACGTTTAAAGGATGTTGAACTATTAGATTTATTAATGAAGAAATCGGTAGAGATTGCGATTGAACATGACTTAATTAAAAGTAAAGCTATTATTGTGGATTCCACCCACACTCAAAGCCGTTACCATCAAAAATCACCTAAGGATTACTTAGTTGAGTTATCTAAAAAGCTTCGTCGTCAGGTTTATGAAGTTGATGAAACAATGAAAGAATTAATGCCTGATAAAAATCCTGATAATAATTTAGAAGAAGAATTAAATGATGCTCAAAGTGTCGTTGAAGTTATTGAAAGAAATGAAGTTGTCTCAAATATGCCTGCTGTTAAATCAACACTTAATTTATTAACGCTGTGTTAGACAATATTGTTGATAGGTAGAATAGAACTCCCCGAATATGGTAAACTAATAATAAACAAATGTTCGAGGTGAGTTTATGACAACGTTAAGTTCCATCAAAGCCGATATTTTAACTTTAAATGATGAACAACAAGCTAATTTATTAAGTTATCTTTCAGAGATTCTATCACTTAGCCCAGTTTCTATAACTGATTGTCGAGAAGCCCGTTTTTCAAAAGGAAAGGCTTGCCCTCATTGTGAAAGTCATGAGGTTTGTAAGTATGGAATCACATGTGGCAAACAACGTTATAAATGTAAATCTTGCCGTCGAACATTTACTGACCTTTCAAAATCGGTTTTATCAAGCTCAAAGTTGCCATTAGAGGACTGGTTAGAATATGCCAAATGCATGATTTTAGGTTTTAGTATTCGTCGTGCAGCTATTCAAATTGGGGTGTGCGTAAAGACCTCTTTTTATATGCGTCATCGTATTTTAGACGCTATTCGTCCGTATATTGGAATGGGACATTTAGAGGGAGTTATTGAAATGGACGAAACATATTTTGCTGAATCCTTTAAAGGAAACCATATCAAGAGTGGATTTACGATGCCTCGTCCGTCTCGTAAACGTGGTGGAGAAGTAAAGAAACGTGGGATTAGTTCTGAACAGGTTTGTGTCTTAACAGGTTTAGACCGCCAAGGAAATATCTATACGGAGCTCGTCTGTAAGGGACGTATGAAAAGCTCTGATTTAAGTCGTGCATTAGAAGGTCACATTGAAGTTGGCTCTATTTTGTGTACGGATAGTCATCAAAGCTATATTCAATTTGTTGAAGATTTTGAATTGGAGCATAAGCGCATTGAGAGTGGAAAACGTAGAACTGATGACTTCTACAACATTCAACGTCTTAATTCTTTTCATAGTCGTCTAAAACTTTGGATGTCTCGATTCAAAGGAGTTTCGACTAAGTATTTAGTTAACTATTTATATTGGATGAAATGGTTAGAATATTTCAAAGATGATAAAGAAGTTTTGAAAGGAAAAAATATGATTCTCCAAATGGTATCCAGTCAATTAGAGCTAAATATCAATGATTATAGAACTCGCCAAGCTTTATTTCGCTAAAAAAGTTGTTAATTTTTTCCTAAAACTCTATAATAAAGATATAAATTGAGTAAAGGAGGGGATTAGGTTTGAACATCTTAATTTTCGGGGGTTCCTATATTTTATTAATTTTAGTGTTAGGGGTTATTTTTACCTTATTTGTATTAACAGGCATTTTTATAAGTCAAAAAAAAGCTTATTTACAACAAAAAAATAACGAAGAGTGGAACCAAAGTTTGATGGATAACAAGGGGCGTAAATTATATTTAATATTACTATATTCTTATTTAATATCTATGTTAGTAATGTTTCCTTTATCTTGTTTTTGGTTTAATTTTATCGGATTTAAAAATGCTAAATTAGCTGCTTTAGTTATGTGGTTAGTAATTTCGATTATTATGACAATAAAACTACCTCAGTTTAAAAGTATGTTCCAGGAAAAGTATAACAAATATTACACTAAATAAAAGAGACTTGTATGATAAGTCTCTTTTATAAATGAATATAACAACAATTTTATCTAACACAGCTTTTATTAAAAGAAGTTATCGAGGATGATTTAGAACATATCCAATCCATGCACGATAAAGATGCACGCGTGGGACATAAGACAGCGGATAGTCATTATTTTGGATATAAAACACATCTTGCCATGACAAAGGAACGAATCATGGTGGGGGCTATTGTGACAACAGGGGAAAAACATGATGGAAAACAACTACAAGAATTAGTAGAAAAATCAAGAACTGCAGGGATGAAAGTTGAAACAATTATCGGTGATGCAGCCTATTCGGAAAAAGATAATTTAAAGTTTACATCGAAAGAAAAGATACAGTTAGTTTCACGTTTAAGTAAAACAGTCACACATGGCAATCGAAAAAATGCAGAAAAGTTTGAGTTCAACAAAGATGCACAGATGTATGTTTGTTCTGCAGGTCACATGAGCATTAAAAAGACAAGTACACGACCTAAAAAACATGAAGAAGATGGTGAAGGAACTGTTGAGTCTTATGGGTTTGATGTAGAGAAGTGTCAGGTGTGTCCATTAAGAGATGGGTGTTACAAAGAGGGTGCGAAAACAAAGTCATATTCGGTTTCCATCAAATCCAACACACATCAAGCACAAGCTGAATTTCAAGAGACGGACGCTTTTAAAGAAGAAGCAAAGTATCGCTATATGATTGAAGCGAAAAATAGTGAGTTAAAGTGTAGACATGGTTACGATCGAGCGACGTCATCAGGTCTTTTTGGTATGCAGTTGCAAGCAGCCACAACATTATTTGGAGTTAATTTAAAAAGAATTCTAAAATTAATCCATGAAAAAGCGTAAGGATTTGGCTCTTAAGTCATAACACATAAAAAAAGTTAGAAAATATAGGAATTTAAATCCTGATTTTCTAACTTTTTTATTTTGGATTACCTGAGTACTAAAAATCAGAATAGATTTTCAGTGGCCTCCTATTAATAGCTGATTTTTTTATTTAGTGATTAGTGTCTGTCTGGTGTGAATAGTAATCCAAGATTAATTAATCCAGAAATACCAACTAAGGCGTAGATGACACGTGATAAAAGTGCACCTTGTCCACCAAAGATGAATGCTACAAGATCAAATTGGAAGAATCCAATAAGACCCCAGTTAATTGCACCAATTATTGTTAAAATTAAAGCAATACGTTGAATTAACGACATAGTTTTCGCTCCTTCCTGTTTTGGATATCTATAGTATTTAATAAATCATCTAGTTTTATTCATCAGAAAGCATAAATTAATTAAACAGTTCATAGTATTAATTGAAACTGAACTTAATAAAAGAGGTGGATAGCGATGAAGAAATTATGTTTAATGTTCGCAGTAGTGCTTACCGTGCTATTAGCAGCATGCGGAGAAATGTCTCAACAAGATGTTGTTGACAAGCTAACAAGCAACTTAGAAGGTGCAAAGTCTTATTATGCAACGGGTGTAATGGAAGTTGATAATAATGGACAAGTGTATCAATATAATGTTGAGGTAGCTTATCAACAACCAGAAAACTACAAAGTAACGTTGAAAAATGAAACAACAAACAATGAGCAAATCATACTAAAGAATGATGAAGGTGTTTTCGTTTTAACACCAGCATTAAATAAGCAATTTAAATTCCAAAGTGATTGGCCATTATCAAGTTCACAAGTTTACTTATATCAGTCATTATTAACTGATATTTTAAATGACACAGAAGCTACATTTGAAGCAGGTGACGATGCTTATACGTTTGAAACAAAAGCAAACTATCAT
Organism: Turicibacter sp. TJ11; assembly: GCF_021497505.1. NCBI lineage: Bacteria > Bacillati > Bacillota > Erysipelotrichia > Erysipelotrichales > Turicibacteraceae > Turicibacter > Turicibacter sp. TJ11. The sequence goes on from NZ_CP069349.1 coordinate 2,395,939, forward strand.
GGTAATCGTGATTTAGTTTCACAAAAAATGACATTTGATAAAAAATCATTAACACCAGCTGAAGTTTATGTAGTGGATAGTGAAGGAGAACCACGCGTTACAATGAAATTTACATCATTTAAGTTTGATGAAAAACTAGCAGATGGATATTTCGATTGTCAACAAACAATGGAATATTCTCAAGAAACAATGGGTGAAGGTGTGATCAATGTATTAGATGATGAATTATACCCAGCTTACTTACCGGAAGGAACAACTTTAGTAAATAAACAGGCAATTGAAATTGAAGAAGGTCAACGTATCATCATGACATTTAGTGGTGATCAAGACTTCACGATTATTCAAGAGCCAGTTTCATATAATGAATCAATGGGTGTAGAACCTGTTGCTGGACAACCTGTATTCATCAACGGAACAGTTGGAGCTTTAAGCGACAATTCATTAACATGGGTTGAAGGTGGAGTTGAATGTTTCATCGTTTCTGAAACATTAGATTCAGATGAATTAGTTTCAGTTGCAGCATCAGTTTCTGGCCTTTCAGAAAAATAATTGATAAAAAGACGAGAGTGTATCTCGTCTTTTTACTATAATATTTATGTACAAAGCTATAAATCTAATACTGTCCACTACTGGTGTTATTATTGGCGATAAGTTTCTTCCTTAAGAATAAATTGCATGAAAACAACATATTCTATTAAGGATGATTAATTGTTTAACTTTTAGTATCTTCTATCAGATCGCATAACTTTGCTAAGGCTTATATCTTTCATTACAACATCTCTTATATGAAAAGAAGTTCCTTAGATGACATTCATAAAAAAACTGTGTTTTTCGTGTGTACAAAATGTATTCATTTATGTTAAATTTTAAATAGATATTTTTTCATCATTGGAGAGTGTTAGGATGAGTATAAGATATAAAGTATTAGTAGCGGAAGATGAAGTGAAAATCAGAGAGATTTTAGTTGATTTATTAGCGGATTATTATGACGTTATTGAGGCAAAAGATGGGGATGAAACGCTACGCTTATTTCATTCACAACAGATTGATTTCGTTTTATTAGATTTAATGATGCCTGGAAAAGATGGATTTTCTGTTTTAAAAGAAATTCGCTCAGTTTCTAAAGTTCCGATCATGATTCTAACCGCCCGCTCTAGCGTAGAAGATCAAGTGAAAGGATATGACTTAAAGGTAGACGACTATGTGACTAAACCATTTGACAATAAAGTGCTATTAGCCAAGATTAATCGTTTATTGACACGTGTCAACGAGGCCGATGACGTTGAAACATATGAACTTGCTTTTGATGGATTAGTGGTGAATAAATTATCAAGAACGGTTCGTATTGATAATGAATTAGTCGACTTTAGACCAAAGGAATTTGATTTATTAGTTTTTTTAATCGAAAATCATCGTATTGCCTTAGATCGAGATCGTATTTTAGATGCGGTATGGGGAATTGATTATTTTGGTGATACGCGTGTTGTGGATACACACATTAAAAAGATTCGTAAGAAATTAGGAATTTATTCTAAATATATTCATACAGTATTCGGGGTTGGGTATAAATTTGAGGTGATTTAACGTTGCGTTTAGCTACAAAGATTTTCTTATTACTTTTTGGCTTATTTTTTGCAACAATTAGTTTAGATATTGCAGCTCAATACTACTTTTATGACTTTGCTTATCCTGGTTATAAACAAAATCAAATTTATCAACTGGTGCATGAAATAAAAGAAGAAGTTCCGAATTTTGAAAGATACACCAATGACTTTTTTTCTTATATGAATGATCTTAAAGGGGAATATTTAATTCAATATAAACTTCATAGTTCAGATACTTCGCAGCTAAACTTGGATGTCTTAATGGATAATGATATCTTTTTTGAATCTACAAGTGAAGAAGATGTGACCGTTTATCATTATTACACGATTATTACCTTTAAAGGTGGAGAACAATGGATTATTGAGATTTCATATTCATTACAAGTTCTTGGCGAAATGTTATCGGTGTTTACGAGTTATTATATTTTTATTTTTATGGTACTCGCTATCTTAGTCTTATTTTTTGCGATTTGGTTAACAGAACATATCACAAAACCATTACTTCATATGAAGCGTGTAACTGCTAATATTGCAAACATTAATTTCTCGGAGAAATGTCAAGTGACATCAGATGATGAATTAAAAGAGTTAGCGACTAATATTAATATGATGAGTGATAACTTAAATAAGACATTGACTCAACTTAAAGATGCAAACGAACGTCTTCAAGATGATATTGCAAGAGAACGAGAGTTTGAGCAAATGCGTTCGAATTTCTTCGCAACGATTTCTCATGAGCTGAAAACGCCTTTAACGATTATTAAGGGAATTGCAACTCGTGTAAAGTCGAAACCAATGTCGCAAGAAGATGTCAAGGGACAGCTGGAATCTATTATAGAAGAAGTCGATCGAATGACGATGATGGTTCATGATACCTTAAATTATATGAAGATGGAAAATCCAGAAGATGTATTAGAGTATAGTAGTTTTAATTTAAAAATGTTAATTGAGCATTTAAATAAGAAGGTCGAACACTTGATGGGAGAAAAAAGTCTTCATATTCATCTTGATTTAGATGATGTTTACGTAGAAGCTGATTCAGAACAAATTATGACGGCGGTGACGAACTTGTATTCAAATGCGATTCGTTATACGCCTGATGGCGATCATATTTATGTCACGCTGAAACGTCAAGGAAATAAGGTGAAGTTAGAAATTGAAAATACGGGTATTTTTATTCCTGAAGCTGAGATTGATCGAATTTGGGAACCGTTTTATCGCCTTGAAAAATCTAGGAATAGAGACAGTGGGGGAACAGGTCTTGGATTACTGATAACAAGTAAAATTCTACAAATGCATCACAGTAAATATGGTGTGATGAATACGGATCGAGGAGTCAAATTTTATTTTGACTTAAACATTGATCCAGATTTTGATGAATAACTCTAAATATTTAAATGCATTTATTCTAAGATATTTCTTAATTAAAATATTTTTTATAATGCAAAAAATCTATTTAATTTAATATAATGAATAAAAGGAATATGCGTTTCTATCTGTTATCTTAGAGATAGATTGTTTGTTCGTTTTAATAGAGGGGAAGTAAAATAGTCATTTGTGTCAAACAAATGACTATTTTATTAACTAACTGTAAGAGGGGGATTATGATATGAAAATTAAAATTAATGAGAAAGCAAATTTAGTAAAGCCATCGATCATCCGCCAAATGAAGGCATTGGCTGATACATATGAAAATGTGGTTGATTTTACCTTAGGAGAACCTCATGTTTTTCATCGAACGTATGAGGTAATTAAGGAGTCTTTTAATGAGCAAATAATTCAAAATCATATCGGTTACTCAAATCATTACGGTGTAATGGAGCTTAGAGAATCTATTACTCAGTACTGCAAAGAACATTATCATCAAGTGTACGATGCAAGTTGTGAGATTATTATCACGACAGGTGTTTCTGAATCTATTAGTGCTGTTTTAAAAACAATTTTAGAAGAAGATGATGAGGTGATTCTTTTTTCACCAGCTTTCTCTTTATATAATACAAATATTGAAATGTATGGTGGAAAGCCCGTTTTGTATGATATGGTTCAAAATGAAATGAAAATTAATAAAGAAAAGCTAAGTGAGTTAATTACCTCTAAAACAAAGGCCATTTTAATCAACTCACCATGTAATCCAACGGGAAAAGTTTTCTCTAAAGAAGAGAATCAAATTATCTATGAGTGTATTAAGGACTATCCGATTTTTGTGATTTCGGACGAAATTTATCGAGAAATTGTATTTGATGGAGTTGAGTGTCCTTCTCTTTCTGAGTATGAGGATCTAAGAGATCGCCTATTTATTTTAAATGGATTTTCTAAATCATTTGCGATGACAGGGTGGCGACTTGGATATGTTTTAGGACCAAAAGAATATATGCCAACTATTGCAGTTGTTCATCAAAACTTCGTTGCTTCTGCTTCAACGATTTCTCAGTATGCAGCACTTGAAGCATTAAAGCACCCTGAACTAACAGTGTCTATTCATGAGTTGTATCAAGCGAATCGAAACTATGTTTATGAACAGCTAAAACCTTATTTTAATCATGTGGTCAAACCAGAAGGAGCCTTTTATTTATATTTAGATGTAAGTAATTATGGTTTAACTTCATCTGAGTTTGCCATTGAATTATTAAAAGAACAACGAGTAGCAGTTGTACCAAGTTTAGCTTTTGAAGCGACTGATTCAGGATATGTGAGATTATCTTATTGTTGTGATTTTAACGTTTTAGAAGAAGGCGTTCGTCGCATACAAAATTTTAGAAAAAGTTTGTAAAATAGCAAATTATCTACATAGATATGGTAAAATACTGTCAGATTTAAAGCTAAGGATTTATTGAAAAAATTCTTGATGTCCGAAAAGCAATGCTAATTTGAAAGAGTGATAGCAATGAAAAGATATAATAATAGCCGTTACAGGCATCGTCCACAAAAACGTAAAAAGCGAATCAGAATTAATAAAGTGCGATTTACAATCTTTATTTTTTGCTGTTCAGCTATTCTTTTCTTAGCGGGATTTGGGATTAAAGCATTACTGACAGATCGTGTAGATTTAACAATTAGTATGACCGATGATTTAAATCCTGTTGAAGGTGAGAGCTTATACCGAGTGTTACTCTCTTGGGAACCATTAGAAGTAGATGACTATAAAGAAGTTCAAATTACCGTTGATGAAAAGGAATATAAATTAACACCAAGTTCAACTCAATTTGAAGTCGATCTAACGGAACCTGAGCAGAGTTATGAAATTACGTTTAAAGCTAAGAAAAAAGGATTAGTTTTTTCACGCCAACTTAAAAAAGTAGTAAAGACGTTTGAAGATAATCAAATACTTTCTCAGGACGTCTCTAATTTTGAAATTGATAAGGATCAATTATCATTTGAGCATCTCATTCAAAAAAATTCAGATCTTTCGTTTAAATCAAAATCAATTTCCTATGAAGCTATTGATGTCATCAATAATATTCACTCTGAGGCAACCATTGAGGTTCTTGAAGAGGATTCAGAAAAGCTTAGGCAAAAAGTTATTATTCCATTTAGTCAATTTGAAGAAAGTCCAACGATTTCAATTAATATGAAAACAGAGATTAATGATATTATCTTATTAACACCTGTTAAAGATATGAATTTAGAGGTTGATCAACTGAAGACAGAATCGTATCGTGTTGTATTTGAAGGAAGCCAGCTATTATTGGTTAACGACAATATCGAACATTATGAGTATAAAAGTCATGATTTTTATGCAGAATCGCTTTATGTTAATCTGAATTCTGAGACTGAGAATGCAACGTATCAATTAACTGATTTATCTGGTGATTTAATTAAGGATGAACGATATAATTCTCAAGATCATTCAGGAATTAACTTAGTAGACTTATCCCCAGGACAATATTTTATTCAATTTAATCAACTTCCAGTGTATGTATCCGAGTCTTTAAATGAGGTGTGGTACACTGTTACGAGAAACAAAGAGTCTAACCAAATAACACTTCAATCAAAAAATGGACAGCTCTCTTTAAAAGTGGAAAAAGTGCAGGAGCTACCAGAAGATGTTTATGATATTTTAATCGATCCCGGACATGGGGGATTAGATGGGGGAACGGTTGCGAAAGACTTAACAGAAGCCGAAGAAGTTTTAAAAATATCAACATATATTGCAAGTCGTCTAGAGGAACACGGATTAAAAGTTAAATTAACAAGAACAGAAGATGTTGATCCAGCTGGTCCAGGTAATTTTGATTATGGAAAATCAGCATTTTTTGACGAAGGACGTGTCGAGCAGGTTTATCGTTATCAAACGAAATATATGTTATCGAGTCATTTGAATTCTTTTGATGGCTCACTTGAAGGGTTTGAAGTCTATAGCTCTGTTTTTGTCAATAATGATTGGGCTTCAAGAGTTTCACAAGCTCTCATTGAAGCGGGACAAAAAGCTCGTGACTCGGAAAAAAGTGAATTTAGAGTCTCAGAAGGTTCATATAAGAAATATTATTTATGCACAGGAACAAGCTATGATATTGATTATGGATGTACAAGTGATTATATGGATTATTTGTATATTATTCGAGAAACGGGTGGAAAGGTTTCGCAGGCATCCACTTTAGTTGAGTATAACGACAAATATCAAGACATTCCTAACTACGGATCAGAAACGCTTTTAATTGAATATGCTTATTTAGATAATAGTAATGACTATAGTAAGTGGATTAATAATTGGAAATCTTATGGAGAAGCCGTTGTTAAAGCAACAGTAGACTATTTAGGAATTGAGTATAAAAAGTAAAAGAGTGGTTATCCACTCTTTTACTTTTTATCTATAAAACACACTCATTAAAAGATTAACTATCTTTTAATTGAAAATCTTTCAACCATCAAAAGTTGAGTTTCAATGATAAATGAGTTTTGTTTATAATCAATCCATGAAATAAACCATAAATATAACATAAGAAAAATCATATTTGCACAAACTTAATGTAGGACCAGTAGAGGATGTTTTTTAAAAGTGATTTTTAATAATAGATAGAAAATATATTTTATGTTATCATATTGTTTAGAATTTTAACATTTTATAGTAATAGTAGTTTATTAAAAAGGAGAGGAAATAATGGATCATTCAAAAAAAATATTAATATTAACAGCTCCTTTTGGTAGTGGGCATTTACAAGTTTCTAGTTCGTTAACAGAGGAATTTTTGAAACATGATCATGTCATTGTTGAGGAGTATGATTTATATTCTGAAGAATTTCCGACCTTATCCAAAACACTACAAAAAGCTTATTTAAAAACATATAAACCGATTGGAAAAGATCTTTATCGAATGCTTTATTACGGTTCAAACTATGCCATTTATGATTCATTTCACGCAAAGATTTTAAAACCCTATTTAGAATTCGGTATTCGTTCACTTCGCAATAAGATTCGTTCATTTGAACCGGATGCGATTATTAGTGTTTTTCCTGTGACCTCTTTATATACTTTAGAAGAAAAAGCATTCAAAATTCCGATTTATACTGTTATTACAGATTACTACGCGAGTGGTTTATGGTTATACAAAGGTGCTCGTCGTCACTATGTGGCTAATAACCGAATGATTGCTTGGGGAGTAGCAAATGGGTTAGTACAAAATCAGTTTATGTTAACAGGTATCCCTGTTCATGATAAGTTTTATCAATCGTTAAATCGTGAATCTTTATATAAAAAGTATGATTTAGATCCAACTAAACGAACAGTGCTTGTTGCAGCGGGAACGCATGGTGTGGTTTCACGTGTCGATGAAATTGCTGAACGTTTAGCTGCACAGCCAGAAATTCAGGTCGTTGTCGTTTGTGGTAAAAATGAAAAGTTATATAATCAAACGATTGAATTAACGAAAGAATTTAGTAATTTAAAAGTTTTAGGATATTGCAGGGAAATGCATGAATTATTAGAGATTGCGGATTTAATGGTGACAAAACCAGGTGGAATTTCATTAACTGAAGCAGCCATTAAAGGAGTTCCTGTCATTTTGTATAACCCTGTTTATGGTCAAGAACTTGAAAATGCCAAGTATTTCTCAGATAAAAAAGCAGCTGTCATTGTTTCAAGTGAATCAGAACTCATTTATCATGTTTTAATTATTTTAAATGAAGATGGATTACTAGAGGAGATGAAGGACAATATTAAACAATTATCTCGACCATATTCAGCTAAAACTATCGTTGAGGATGTGCTAAAAGATAGCGATGAATACTACAAACAACCATTATAAAGTTTTAAAATTAACACATTTAAAAGCTCAAGATTATGAAGTAGCGATTCAAACACCAACTGAACAAGTTGTTTTATTACCTGTTCATGAAGAATTAGTTTTAAAGTTTCGTTTAGTCGTTGGAAAAGAACTTGATCAATCACAAGTTACCGAGTTAAATGGAAAGCTTGATTTAGGGCGGGCTTATCAATATGCTTTAAACTTATTATCTAAAAAATCTTATACGACAGCTCAAATTTATGAGAAGTTAGAAGCAAAAGAATATGAGATGGATATTATTCAAGACGTGCTAAGACGTTTAGTTGATGTTGGATTATTAAACGATGAACAGTACACGATTTCCTATATGAATCATCAAGTCGTGATGGGAAAAAAGGGACCGAATAAAATTAAGCAAGAATTATTACAAAAGGGAATCGCGGAGCGCTTGATTAATCAATATTTAAATCTCTATGAGGAAGAAACACAAGTTGAAAATGCGCTCAAAATAGCCGATCAACTTGTTCGAACGAATAAAAAATACGGACCGCATTTTATTAAACAAAAGATTTCTCAGTCTTTAATGTTAAAAGGATTTAGTCGCTCTGTGATTGAGAAAGTAGTTAATCAAATCGTTTTAATCGAAGATGAAGAAAATTCTATTTTAGCCCAACAAGTCGAAAAGCTTTATAGAAAACATCAGCGCCTTTCAGGCTATGAAAAAAAGGTCAAAGTTATTCAATCGTTAATGAGAAAAGGATTTGACTATCACGATATTGCTTCTGTCTATGAGCAGTTAGAAGAAGAAACAAACGATTAATTGAGGAAGGGGGACTCGAAGAGTCCCTTTTGAGTTTAAAAAGGAGATTGTTTATGGCACAACCGGTTTACTTAAGGGTAAAACAATTAATTGAGGAAGAAATTAAACACTTAGTTTCAAATGCAATGATTCAATCTGAGCGTGATTTAGCTGAAAAATATAATGTTTCAAGAATGACAGCTCGAAAAGCCATTGAAGAACTGATTAAAGAGGGAAAATTGTATCGTAAAGATAAGGTCGGAACGTTTGTTGCAGATGGAAAGTTACATGAACCTGTTGCTGAGTTAGTAGGATTTACGTCTGAAATCATTAGTAAAGGAATGAGACCCCATACTAAGGTAGTTAATTATGAAATTATTCAAGCAGATGAACGATTAGCCAAGCACTTAGAAATTAAAGTGAATGATCGTGTTCATAGTTTATTGCGTTTACGTATGGCAGATAATCGCCCAATGACGCTTGAACATACTTACATTCCGCTTTCTGTTGTCAAAGAATTACCTGAGTCAGTTATTCATCGTTCTATTTATGCATTTTTAGATGGTGAACTAAATGTTAAAATCGCATCAGGTTCACAGATGGTATCTGCGATTAAGGCAGATGAACAGATTTCAGAATTACTGGAAGTTCCGCTTCATGATCCGTTGATTTATCTTGAATTAACGTCAGTTTTAATGAATGGACAAGTTTTAGAATTTGTTGAGACCTATGCAAATCCTCAAAACTATAAAGTCATGATTCATTCTAGGCGTAAGTGGTAAGTCGTTAATGCTAGAGATGTAGTTTAAATATGTTTTTAATACTACAAAAGAGAGTTACCCTTCGTTAAAAAGTAAGATTAGTTAAATCATTATAAATAATGAAATGCGTTTCATATAAGATAGAGTTGACAGATGATGACTAAGAAGCTAAAATATAACTGTAAATTGAATCCATTTAATAAATCTTCGAGGCAGGGTGAAAGTCCCTACCGGCGGTATAGCCCGCAAGCCGTATGGTTGATCTGGTTAAATTCCAGAGCCGACAGTTAGAGTCTGGATGGGAGAAGATTCGTTTTTGATATACTCTTTTTTAGATATATCTCACGAAGATTTATTACGTGAGATCTTTTTGCATTTCACAAAATTTATCTAATTAAGGAGGAGAGTATATGAAAAACTCTAAACATTTATTTAGTAGCACAAAAAACTTAGTTATTTTAGGTGTTTTCATTGCCCTAGGAACAATCTTAATGCTCATTGAGATTCCGTATCCAATTGCACCGTTTTTAAAGTTTGATTTAAGTGAATTAATTGTTCTGTTAACGGTAGAGGTTTTTGGATTAATTCCAGCGATTATAGTTGCTTTGTTTAAATCACTTGTCAATATTATGTTAGGAATGAGTGCAACCCCTATGCATATTGGTTCTATTACGGCGTTTATCGCTTCTTCTACTATTGCATGTTTATATTATTTAACGAAGCAATCGTCTTATAAATTTTTTCGTATTTTAATGATTATTTTTGGGTTTACGGCTGTTTTAACACTTTGTAATTATTTGTTTATTACGCCTATTTATTTTGGTGAGTTAACATTTTTAGATGTTAGAGATTGGGTGACACTAAATCAATTCATTCCAGGACTTCCATTTAATCTAGGATATGGAGCAGCTGTATTATTTACTTATATTCCGTTTAACATGATTAAAGGATTATTAGTCTTAGGCGTTTATGAATTAATTGCACCCCGCTTGTTAGAAGCCATTCAAAAGATTGTAAAAATCAATAAAACAAGATTAATCGTGTCAAAATAAAATAAATGATGATGTAATTTGATGAGAAGGTGATGGCCTTCTCTTTTTTTGATATAATAAATAAAGGAAAAAATAGAGTTAATGAAAAGAAGGTAAGATAATGGGGATAGAGGGGATTTTATGAAGAAGATAATCTATATCATAGGATTTATCTTAATAGTTATTGGAGTATATGAAAATATGAACAGGCTGTCAGACTCTAAAGATAAAGTCTTACATATTTGGGTAAGTCGCGAAGAATATGACGTATTAAAAGAAGTCAATCCTATCTTCGAATCGTTGCATCAGGCCCAGATAAAGATGCAAATCGTTAGTTCTGAACAAGTTATTTCAACGCTCCCGTTATATACCGCATCTTTAGAATATCCAGATGTGATTACCGCATCTCATACGTTGATTTCAGAATTAGTCTCTAAAAATGCGATTAGTCCTATCAGTGAAGTCTTTGAAACCTTTAATATTTTGCCAATTGTTATGTCAGGGTTTAAAGTAAAGGGAGAATATTATGGAATTCCTTATAATGCTCAAACTGATATTTTATTTTATGATCAAGAGGTTTATCCTGAAGGCATTAGTTCGTTTTATGATTTTGATGAAGATAGCGAGATGTCTTTAGTGATGGATTATCAAAATATTTATCATATTAATCCGTTTATCACTGGTTTTGGTGGATATACAATTGGGGTTGATAATTTTGGTGACACTAATTTTTATGATATTGGAATTAACAAAGAAGAATCTGTACAAGGATTGAGTACAATGCTTGGGCTGCTTAATAAAACAGTGATTTATGATGATGAATTTGATATCTATCAATCGTTTATTAATAAAGAAGCTAATTTAATGATTGCTCCAGCCTCATTAATTACATCACTAGAACAGGTGTATCCTAGCTTAGGATACCAAGCTATTCCTAATTTCAAAGACGATCTTTTGCCGTATACTTATATGAAGATTGATACTTACCAAGTGACAAAATTAAGTCAAAATAAAGAATTAGCGATCGAGTATTTAAGATTTTTATTAACTGAAGATGTAGCAGCTTTGCGTTATGAAAAAAATCAATCGATTGCTCCTGTTGATTATGAAAATATCATTTCACAGGATGCTTACTATGGGGTTGTTAAAAAACAATTACATCGCTCCGTACCGTTACCTAATCAAGCTGAGTTTAGTTATTTATATCGACCATTTGCTGAAGCTGCCACGCATTTTTTAGTTGTTCCAAACCAAATTCAAAAGATTATGGACGATACGGTGAATCAAATTAATGAAGAATTAGAAAATATAATGAAATAAGGGTAGGACTTATCGTCCTACTTTTTTATTGAAAATAGGTAATCGGTTTTAGAAAGTTCTTTATTGTTTTTAAAATAAGAGGTAGATATAATTATAGTGATTTTGAGGGTTTTAATAAAAGGGGGATAGCTTTATGGAGAAAAAGTGGTGGCATCGATCAGTAGTATATCAAATTTATCCAAGAAGTTTTAAAGATACAAGTGGGAATGGAATTGGTGACTTAAGAGGAGTCATCGAAAAGTTAGATTACTTAAAAGAATTAGGAATTGACGTTATTTGGTTATCTCCTGTTTATCAATCACCAATGGATGATAACGGATATGATATTTCAAATTATCAGGGGATAGCACCCGAGTTTGGAACAATGGCAGATATGGACGAGTTAATCGAGCAAGCGAATCAACGAGGAATTCGTATTTTAATGGACTTAGTCGTTAATCATACAAGTGATGAACATCCCTGGTTTTTAGAAGCAAAAAAATCAAAAAATAATCCATATCGTGATTATTATATTTGGCGAGATGCATCAGAAGATGATGGAGTTCCAAATGAGTTAAATTCAACGTTTTCTGGAACGGCATGGCAGTACGATGAAACCACACAACAGTATTACTTACATTTATTTAGTAAAAAACAACCAGATTTAAATTGGGGAAATCAAAAGTTAAGAGAAGAAATTTATCAAATGATGAATTTTTGGCTTGAAAAAGGAATCGGTGGATTCCGTATGGATGTTATTGATTTAATAGGAAAAGAGATTGATCAATTAATTACAGGAAATGGTCCTCAATTACATCCATATCTTCAGGAGATGAATCAAGCGTCATTTGGAAATTATGATGTTTTAACAGTAGGTGAAACATGGGGGGCAACACCTGAAATCGCAAAGTTATACTCTGATCCAAGCCGTCATGAATTATCGATGGTTTTTCAATTTGAACATGTCTCAATTGATTGGCATCCACAGGAAGGAAAGTGGCGACCAACTACATTTGATTTTATTAAATTTAAAGAGATTATGAGTAAGTGGCAAACTTCATTAAAAGGAGAAGGATGGAATTCGTTATTTTGGAATAATCATGATTTACCTCGTATTGTTTCAAGATGGGGAAATGATCAACAATATCGTGTTCAAACCGCTAAAATGTTTGCTTCTGTTTTACATTTAATGCAAGGAACACCATATATTTTTCAAGGTGAAGAGATTGGAATGACCAATGTTCAGTTTGAATCACTAGAAGAGTATAATGATATTGAAATTCATCAATTCTATCATGATAATTTAAAAAAAGGTTATACACATGAACAGATGATGGAAGCTATTTGGAAAAATGGGCGCGATAATGCAAGAACACCGATGCAATGGGATGAATCTAAAAATGCTGGATTTACAACGGGAATGCCTTGGTTAAAAGTTAATCCAAACTATAAAACGATTAATGTTCAAAATGCATTAAAAGATAAACAATCAATTTTTTATCATTACAAATCATTAATTGAATTACGTAAAAATAGTCAGTATAGTGAGACAATTATTTATGGAGATTATCAGTTATTACTACCAGAGGATCAACAAGTATTTGCCTATATTAGAGAGGATCAACAACATAGATTATTAGTCGTCGCTAATTTTAGCGAAGAACAAATCGTGAGAACGCTTGAAGGTGAGGTTAAGGACGTCATTCTTTCAAATTACGATGAGACAAATTTAGATTTATCAAACTTAGAACTTAGACCATATGAAGCGATTGTCTTTGAATTAAATAAATAATTTAATAAGAAGAGATACCGTTAACTTTTAAAGCGGTATCTTTTTTTATTAGTTATCAATCAAATGTGCTGTAAGCGAATACAAAAAGAAGCGGATAAAAAATTATTTTTTTGAAACAAATTAATGGAAAAAGCGTATAAAATCTGATAAAATCATATATTTATGTGTATTTTGGACAGAATTTCAGCAAAAGGACACAACTTGGACATATTAATATGAAAGAATTAGAGAAGAAACAGAGAGAATGAAAAAAATTGAAACATTCTAAACAGTCACCAAGACTAGAGAGAAACTTTATTGCGGTAAGTAATAAAGTATGGAGGTCGTAATGATATGAAGAAAAATATTATAGGAGCTGTTCTTGCTACCCTTATGTTTACAGGGAATCATATAAAAGTAGCAGAAGCCTCGACATTAATATCGCCTAATGTTGTTTATCGAGTATATATAAACGATGAAGTTATCGGACTGATCACAGACGAATCAGATTATGAAAAATTGATTGAAAAACGTACCGAAGTGTTGTCTAAACAATATCCTAATCAGGAAATTAAAGCTCCAACGAATGTACGTATTGAAGAAGAAGTTACATTATTACCTATTGAAACAATAGATAGTGAATCTGTATTAAAAACTATTGAACAAAAAGCAAATTTTGAAGCCTCGACACAACAAGTAACAATCGGGGATAAAACTTTTTCTGTAGAAGATGCAAATGTTGTTTCAAATACGATGTTAGAGTTAATGACTTATTATACAGGTGAAGAAGATTTAAAGAAAATTATGAATGTTGAAACATCGATTGTACCGTTGATGGAATCAGGATCTCAGTACGTTGGAGCTAAAATTGTGGAACCTGTTAAAGTAGAAACGACATATGTTTCACCTGAACAGATTTTAACGCCTGAACAAACAAGACGCATGATGCTATATGGACAAGCTGAACCAAAAGAAACAGTTATCTTTGATGAGGATTCATCACTTTGGTATATTGCCAATGATCATGGATTGACAGAAGAGGAACTAATTTTATTAAATCCTGAGGTCGAAGGATTAAAATGGGCGGATTTATTAGGAATGGAACTAGATGTTACGCCATTAAACCCTATTGTCACGGTTGAAACCGAAAAAGAAACGGTTAATGTTTCAGCGATTGCTTATGAGACAGAATACATCGATGATGATACGATGCTAAAGGGACAAACAACAATCAAGCAAGAGGGAAAAGATGGAGAGCATTTAGAGCGTACTCAAGTTTTTTATGAAAATGGAACAAAAGTTTCCTCTGAACTTGTAGAGGAAACAACGGTATCAGAACCTGTGAATGAGATCATCATTCGTGGGACAAAGGTTGTTTCTGGTGTAGGTAGTGGAAATTGGGTTTGGCCAACAACAACTCGTAATGTCACTTGTGGATATTTATGCTATAGTGGTCACTACGCCATCGATATATCTGCATATGTTGGACAACCTGTTTATGCTGCAGATAGTGGTGTCATTGTTAGTGCGGGTTATAGTAGTGGATATGGATATAATATTCTAATTAATCATAAAAATGGATATTATACACGTTATGCGCATTTAAGTTCTTTAAACGTATCAAGTGGACAAACGGTTGAAGCTGGACAAACGATTGGATTAGCAGGGAATACTGGAAATTCAACTGGACCACACTTACATTTTGAGATTCGAACAAATACAGGTAGTCAGCCAAGCTATGCACCAAATCCATTAGATTTTTATTAATTTTACGGATTAAACCTCTAGCTAAGAACATACTATAAAGTATATTAGGCTAGAGGTTTTTATGTACAAATGAGCTTTATTTGATTTGTAATGAAAGTGTATAAACCTAGCTAGTTTATTGACAAATAATGTTGAACTTGATATAGTAAATTACATACAAAAATAGTAAATTTTGAAAATTATAGGAGTGTGAATTGTTTTGGACCCGTCCATGTATTACATAATACTTACTGTCATGATTATTTTATCGGCATTCTTCAGTGCGTCAGAAACGGCGTTTTCAAGTGTGAATTTAATTCGCTTGCGTCAATACGCAGAAGATGATCGACCAGGTGCAAAAAAAGCACTAAGTGTTGCTGAGCGATTTGATGAAGTTTTATTAGCCATTTTAATTGGGAATAATATTGTTAATTTAGCTTCAGCTTCACTTGCAACGGTAGTCGCAACAGAGGTCTTACATTTAGGAGCGTCTAGTGCACCCATTGCAACAGCTGTAATGACAGTTTTAATTATTATCTTTGGTGAAATCTTACCTAAGTCATATGCAAAAGAAAATTCTGAATCACTAGCCTTATCTATCGGTTCGATTTATTATTATATGATTATTATTATGAAGCCATTAATTAAAATCTTTATGATTTTAAAAGAATCAGTGGCCAAATTATATCGTAAAAAAGAAGATGAACCATCGGTAACTGAAGATGAACTGAACGTAATCATTGATACAATGGAAGAAGAGGGGGTCTTACAGCAAGATGAAGTTGAGATGCTTCAAAGTGTTCTTGATTTAAGTGAAACGTTTGTTAAGGACATTATGACACCTCGAGTTGATGTTGTTGCTGTAGATGTTCACGATTCTACTGAACAAATAAAAAACGTCTTTTTAGAAGAGAAGTATTCAAGAATCCCTGTTTATGATGAATCACGAGATAATATTGTAGGGATTTTATACGAACGAGATTTATTTTCTGCCATCATCGAAAAAGGATCAGCTAAAGAAATTATTATTTCTGAAGTTATGCGAGAACCAATGTATGTCTCATATACGATGCGTGTGTCTGATTTACTAACCCGTTTACAACTTGAAAAGCAACACTTAGCTATTGTTGCTGATGAGTATGGTGGAACAGCTGGTCTTGTCACAATGGAAGATGTGCTTGAAGAACTTGTTGGTGAAATTTACGATGAGCACGATGAAGAAGAGCAATTTTTTACAAAAAAAAGTGATACACTATATGAAGTTAAAGCTGACATTGAATTAGATGAGTTATTTGATGTCATGAATCTTGATTTAGATATTCCAGAAGATGCTTACTCATTAGGAAGTTGGATGTATTCAAAAATTGAAGATATTCCAACAATAGGTGATATGTATCAATACCATAATCTCATTTTTACGATTATTGAAGTTGAGGATCGACGCATTAAACGTGTTAAAATTGAGATTGCTGATTTAGAAGAATCAGAAGCTGAATAGTAAAAAGAGAATTTGAAGAACTAATCTTCAAGTTCTCTTTTTTATGAGGTTCTTTGTCAAATAATATTGCTAATTAATTTGTAACCTGTTTACAATGAATAGCCGAAGTGAAATCCTAGTAGCTATGCTGCTAGGATTTTTACTTTTGGTTTGGTTAGGTTTTGAACCATGAGAATACGTGATTTAAAGTGGTAGAAACTACGGTACCCAAAGGCAATACGCTTAATGACTTTAATCTTATTGTTAATTCCTTCAATAGGACCATTCGTATATGAGGTGGTCATTGTGTTTTGAATATAAGATTGATACGTTTTAAACGTTTGAAAAGCGGTTTGGAATTCAAGAGAAATCAGAGAGGGGGTTTCTTGAAGTAAGTGATTGAATCGTTCTAAGTTTTTGGTTTGAAGAGCGAAAAGTAGGTCTTGATACAGATCATAGGTGGCTTTTAATTCAGGGTCTAAATCAAGTAAAAAGTTTAAGATGTCGATTTCACGCATCTGTTGTTTGAAACAGTGAACGGAGTGATAAGTGGTGGTGTTAAGCAAGGAATGAGATTTAAGTAACAAGCGCCAGTAACGTTTAAATTTTCGAGAATGTTTTTTAAACTTTTTCATGAATCGAATACGGGTTTTATTGAGTGCTCGAGAGAGATGTTGAACGAGATGAAATTTATCAATCACAATTTTGGCATGAGGAAACAGCTCCTTAATTAAACTGATATAAGGGGCATACATATCAATCACAATGTGTTTTACACGAGAACGTGCTTCTTTTGTATAGCGTTTAAAATAAGTCTGAAGGGAGCTTAAACGGCGATCTTCAATGATGTCGATGATTTGTTTGGAGTCAGCATCACAAAAGATAAAAGACATATGTCCTTGGGCAGACTTAACAGACTTAAACTCATCAAAACAAAGATTTTCAGGTAAATAATTAAGATTTAAGGTTTGAGATTCATAGAAGCTATGAATGACACGATTAACCGTTGAATGAGAGACTTGATGGCGACGAGCAATATCAGACTCAGATATTTTATTTTGAGCCTCTAAAGCAATGGCATGTTTCGTGTGGTAAGAGATGTAGCAGTTCTTTTCAACGATCGTTGTTTTTAGGGTAAACGTGGACTGACAATGCCCACAGTAATAACGTTGCTTCTTTAATTCTAGATAAGTATCATGAAGTGAAACTTTTGGAATGACGATTCGAGAGGTTTTGAATCCATGCTTTTTAAATTTAGAATCAAAAAGAGTGCCGCAGTGCTCGCAATGAGTCGGTTGATAGGATAGAATGCCCTTAAAAATAAAGCTAGTGACACCCTTCATCTTAACTTCTTCTAAATAATCTTTCTCAAATGTGATATGTTTGTCTTTAATGTTTAAGAGTTTTCTAGTAAAATATGAGTGGGACATCAAACTCAATCCTTTCAATTTTTTCTTAGCCGATAACATTGTAACAGGACAGAGACGAGATGTCTCTTTTTTATGCCATGAAAAAAGGCGCTGCTCCATTAGCAACACCAAATATTATAGAACCTTTTATGATTATGGTAAAATAAAGAAGTATTGAAAGAGGGGATAAGATGATAGGTATATATTTATTATTGATTGTATTAATTATTTTAGTCATATTAGTACTAATTAAAGAAACGCCAAATAGAGAAACACGTCAGTATTCATTGCTTGAACAACAAGTCAAACACGTGATTGATGAGCAACAGCGAATGGAAAAAAGATTACAACAGTCCAACTTTCAAATGTTAGATACGGTCAGTCAAAATAATGAGCGTGTTTTAGAGCGCTACAGTCAGTTTGAGCGAACGATTCGTCAGCAACTTCATCAACATAGTACATTAGTGACAGAGGAGTTACAACGTGATTTTGAGAAGTTAAATGGACGAATCGAAGTTAACTTAATGCGAATTAATGATAAAGTGAATGAACGTTTAGATCAGTCATTCAGTAAGACAAATGAAACATTTCAAAATATTTTAGTTCGTTTAGCTAAAATTGATGAGGCACAAAAAAAGATTGAAAATTTATCAACCGATATTGTTTCGTTGCAGACTTTATTAACAGATAAAAAAAGTCGTGGAACCTATGGAGAAGTTCAGTTATATCAAATCTTAGCATCCGTGTTCGGAGAAAAAAATGATCGCTTATATCAAACGCAGTATAAGCTTTCTAATGCGACAATGGTAGATGCCATTTTATTCGCACCAGAACCGCTTGGAAATTTACCGATCGATTCAAAATTCCCGTTAGAAAATTATCAACGAATGATGGATAAAACATTAATGGAAGTGGAACGACAGATTGCAACTAAACAGTTTAAACAAGATGTCAAGAAACATATTGATGACATTGCCAGTAAGTACATTACACCAAAGGAAACATCCGATCAAGCGATTTTGTTTTTACCCGCTGAGGCAATCTTTGCAGAGATTAATGCGTATCATGTGGATTTAATTGAATATGCTCAGCATAGAAGAGTTTGGCTAGTTTCACCGACAACGTTGATGTCTACTTTAACAACGATTCAAGTGATTTTAAATAACTTAGAACGAGATCGACATGCTTTAGTGATTCAACAAGAATTAAATAAACTCGGAGAAGAGTTTAGACGATATAAAGATCGCTGGGATAAGCTAAGTCGACATATAGACAGTGTTTCAAAAGATGTCAAAGAGATCCATATTACAACTGAGAAAATTGGAACAAGATTTGATGCTATCTCAAATGTCGAACTAGATTTCAAAGAATAAGTGTTAGTAATTGACAAATAAAACGTTTATTTTTATAATAAAGAGGAAAGCTAAAAAATAAATACAATAATATACTCTTATTAAGAGCGATGGAGGCATAGGGGCCTGTGAAGTCGCGGCAACCTCCCTTTGACGGGAAGGTGCCAACCCAAGCGAGTTTAACTCGAGCAATAAGAGGGTTTGAATCAGTTATTCAAGTCCGCTTATAGCGGACTTTTTTATTATATTTGGCTTATGGGAGTTGTTATCATTAAAGCGTTAATTAGACTTGATTATTAAACTATTGACGTATCATTGATTAATACTTAACTTGCCAGTTGTGAATTTTATCTGATCATTTGGATAATGTTTCTTGAAGTGTACAATATAAAGGAAGAATGATTGATTTTGTTAATAAAAAATTAACCGACCCTAGCGTTATCTTTAAATAGTTCATTAAAAATATAGAGTATCCCTTAGTGTAATAGAAGGAGGACAATTATGACAGAACGTCGTTTATTTACATCAGAATCTGTAACAGAGGGGCATCCAGATAAAATTGCAGATCAAATTTCTGATTCAATTTTAGATGCTATTTTAGCTAAAGATCCTATGGCTCGTGTAGCTTGTGAAACATCTGTTACGACAGGATTAGTTTTAGTATTTGGGGAGATTACTACTTCTTCATATGTTGATATTCAAAAAGTTGTTCGTGAAACGATTCGTGAAATTGGTTATGATCGTGCGAAGTATGGATTTGACGCGGATACTTGCGCAGTATTAACAGCAATCGATGAACAATCAGCTGATATTGCCATGGGAGTTGACCAAGCATTAGAGGCACGTACTGGAACAATGTCAGATGAAGAAATTGAAGCAATCGGAGCTGGTGATCAAGGATTAATGTTTGGGTTTGCTACTAATGAAACAAAAGAATATATGCCATTACCTATTTCATTAGCACACCAATTATCACGTCGTTTAACAGAAGTTCGTAAAAACGGAACATTAAGTTATTTACGTCCAGATGGTAAAACACAAGTGACAGTAGAATATGATGAAGCAGGAAAACCAGTTTCTATTGATACTGTCCTTATTTCGACTCAACATTCACCAGAAGTTAGTCACGAAGAAATTGAAGCTGACATTAAAAAGCATGTGTTTGACGTTGTTTTACCACAAGAGCTTATCACAGAAAATACACGTTATTTAGTAAATCCAACAGGTCGTTTTGTGATTGGTGGACCACATGGAGATGCAGGATTAACAGGACGTAAGATTATTGTTGATACATATGGAGGATACGCCCGACATGGTGGTGGAGCTTTCTCTGGAAAAGATGCAACTAAGGTCGATCGTTCAGCGGCTTATGCCGCACGATATGTGGCTAAAAATTTAGTTGCAGCGGGATATGCTGATAAAATTGAAATTCAATTATCTTATGCTATTGGAGTAGCGCAACCAACTTCGATTATGGTTGATACATTTGGAACTGGAAAAGTATCGGATACTAAAATTGTAGAAGTGATTCGTCAAAACTTTGATTTACGTCCAGCAGGAATTATTCAAATGTTAGATTTACGTCGCCCAATTTATAAACAAACTGCTGCGTATGGACATTTTGGACGTACAGATGTAGACTTACCATGGGAACGTTTAGATAAAGTTGAAGTGTTAAAAGCTCAACTTTAATATAAAAAACCTGATTCATTTAGTGAATCAGGTTTTTTATATAACTGAGAATGATATATTTTTAGTTCGTTCTTTCGCTAGTGATCAAGGAATAGGTGCTTCGTTACTAATCGCAGGTAACTTATCAACATTTATGTTCGTATGAAACCAAGGGATTAATTAAGATTTATCCACAGTAACTAAAGATATTTTTGTTTTCCATTACTATGAAAAAAGATATTCGGTGATAAACAACATTTTTTTTAGATTAGATGATATAATATAATGTAAAATGAAGTTTTAGTATTTGAAAGGAAGTGCCTCTGTGCGTAAGAAGGTATTGTTGATTATTAATCCAACTTCTGGACGTGGAATGATTAAGGATTATTTACTTCTCATCGTCAGTCAATTAAGTGCAGCCGATTACGAAGTCGTTGTTTATCCAACGAAAGCTAAGTATGACGCGGTTGAGAAGATGAAGGAAGCTAGAGGATATGATTTAGTTATTGCCAGTGGTGGAGATGGAACATTAAATGAAGTAATTACTGGGTTGATTGAAGCAAACGCAACAACACCAATTGGTTATATTCCAACAGGCACAACTAACGATTTTGCGATGACGCTCGGGATTCCTAAAAATATTCCCAAGGCTTTAGAGTTATGTATTCAAGGAAAACCAATGTCTATCGATATTGGTCAATTTGGGAATCGATATTTTACTTATGTTGCAGCTTTTGGAGCATTTACAGATGTGGCTTATGAAACACCACAACCAAGAAAAAATATGTTAGGTGGATTAGCTTATTTAATTGAAGGGTTACTAAAGTTACCAACCATTCAATCTTATAAATGTAAAATTACATATCGTGATGGATTTTTAGAAGGTGATTATATTTTTGGAATGATTTCTAATTCAGATTCAGTTGCTGGAATTAAAAATGCATTTGGAAATCACGCGGATTTAAGTGATGGATTATTTGAAGTGACATTAATTCGTGCACCAAAAAATTTAATTGATATCCATCGAATACTCAATGATTTCTTAAATACTCAGTACGATCCAGAATATGTTGTTACTTTCAAAACCGATCGTATGACTGTTGAAAGCGAACAAGATGTGAAGTGGACACTCGACGGTGAAGATGGTGGAATTATGAGGAGTGTCAAAATCAAAAGTCTTCAAAGAAGAGCGCAGATTTTATCTTTAAAGCCGTAATTTCTTAAACTAATCTATTTATTATTGATAAATTTTTACTAATCGCCTTACTAAAAACTAAAGAGTTTGAAAACTTAACTTATAGTTATGTAGCCATTAGATATAGACTTTAACATTTTAAAGAACTTAATAAAATTAATAGGAAGTCTTGATTTGGATGATTTTTGATAGATTAGATGATTACTGAAAATAGAACATATTCAAATAAATGTTATTAAAATGATCGGGAATTAACTGATCATTTTTTATTTTAATAGACGTGATTTCATTAATTAAAAATAAACTAGTACACTGATTCTAATTTAAGAGCGTTGCTAAATATTTTTTATCGTTAATTGATAACTAAACAAGTTTTATCTGAGTGCTAAGTTTGGGAATTCCTTTATTTGATATGTTATAATAAGAATGAATATTTTCTATGGAGGGACTAGAGTAAATGAAGAGAATAGGCTTATTAGTCATTGGACTAACGCTTCTTTTATTAGGAAATCAATCCTCAAGTTGTGCACAAAGTAATCGGCCGGTTGTTACAGTAGGATATTATGATTATGAGCCATATTTTCAGTTAGATAGTAAAGGGAATGTATCTGGAATTTATCATGATATTATTCAACTCATTGCCAAAGATTTAGGTTTTTCAGTAGACTATCAAATGATTAGTGTGAATGATGCTGTTGAGCGATTAAAAAATAATGAATTAGATTTAATTATAGGCTTACACTTTACTAAAGATCGACAAAATAACTTAATTTATAGTGATACGAGTATTGGTTCAGAAGAAGTAGCTATTTATACGACCTCTAAGTTAGGTTATGGTGACATAGAATCGTTAAATGGAGCAAAAATTGCTTTAATCAGAAATGAAGAAAACTCAAAATGGATTGAAAATTTTTTAACTCGAAAGGGAATTGAATTTGATTCAGTTGTTTATGTGAATACGTATAGTGAAGCCATTCAAACTCTATTATTAGGACAGGTTGATGCAACTATCGCAACAGTTTATAATCATATTTTTTCGCCTGATCAACAACTTTATCGTTATTCTTCAGGTAGTGTTTACATCGGAGGAAGTTCAAAAAATGTAGAATTAATGAATAAAATTAGCAATCAACTTAAAGAGTACGAGTACTTAAAAGTAAATCCAATTAATGAAATTTATAATGATTATTTACCAGACAGTAGTTCAACTAAAAATAATTTAACTATTATTTTATTTGGTACTTTTAGTTTGTCTTTATTTTATTGTTTATTGCACCCAACTTTAAAACGTAAGTATTTTAGGAATCTAATCCGTCGTCAAATGATTAATGGTCAGTACTTACCTTATTATCAACCAATTATTAATCCAATGACAGGAGCTATTGTAGGGGTTGAAGCGTTATTACGTTTTCGACATCATAAAAAAGGAGTACTAAGTCGAGGCCACTGAAAAAGTCCTCTATCTGAAAACATCTAACATTTCAATAGAAGTGTTGGATGTTTTTTTGATTTACGGTAAAATTGAACTAACGTCAAACTTTGTCGAGAGGTGCTTATGTTAGTTAAACAAAATGCTTTACCACTTAGCGCATACGCAGGATTATATGATATGGTGGTTCCAAAAGATAATTTATTAAGACGAATGAATGAAGTGGTTGATTTTTCATTTATTTACGATGAGTTAAAAGAAAAATATTGTGTGGATAATGGTCGAAATGCAATTGATCCCATTCGCTTATTTAAATATCTATTATTAAAAGTCATTTATGAACTATCTGATGTAGATGTGGTGGAGCGTTCGCGTTATGATCTGTCATTTAAGTATTTTTTAGGAATGGCACCAGAAGAAGATGTTATTCATCCCAGTTCATTAACGAAGTTTAGAAAGTTACGTTTAAAGGATGTTGAACTATTAGATTTATTAATGAAGAAATCGGTAGAGATTGCGATTGAACATGACTTAATTAAAAGTAAAGCTATTATTGTGGATTCCACCCACACTCAAAGTCGTTACCATCAAAAATCACCTAAGGATTACTTAGTTGAGTTATCTAAAAAGCTTCGTCGTCAGGTTTATGAAGTTGATGAAACAATGAAAGAATTAATGCCTGATAAAAATCCTGATAATAATTTAGAAGAAGAATTAAATGATGCTCAAAGTGTCGTTGAAGTCATTGAAAGAAATGAAATTGTCTCAAATATGCCTGCTGTTAAATCAACACTTAATTTATTAAAAGAAGTCATCGAGGATGATTTAGAACATATCCAATCCATGCACGATAAAGATGCACGCGTGGGACATAAGACAGCGGATAGTCATTATTTTGGATATAAAACACATCTTGCCATGACAAAGGAACGAATCATGGTGGGGGCTATTGTGACAACAGGGGAGAAACATGATGGAAAACAACTACAAGAATTAGTAGAAAAATCAAGAACTGCAGGAATGAAAGTTGAAACAATTATCGGTGATGCAGCCTATTCGGAAAAAGATAATTTAAAGTTTACATCGAAAGAAAAGATACAGTTAGTTTCACGTTTAAGTAAAACAGTCACACATGGCAATCGAAAAAATGCAGAAAAGTTTGAGTTCAACAAAGATGCACAGATGTATGTTTGTTCTGCAGGCCACATGAGCATTAAAAAGACAAGTACACGACCTAAAAAACATGAAGAAGAGGGTGAAGGAACTGTTGAGTCTTATGGGTTTGATGTAGAGAAGTGTCAGGTGTGTCCATTAAGAGATGGGTGTTACAAAGAGGGTGCGAAAACAAAGTCATATTCGGTTTCCATCAAATCCAACACACATCAAGCACAAGCTGAGTTTCAAGAGACGGACGCTTTTAAAGAAGAAGCAAAGTATCGCTATATGATTGAAGCGAAAAATAGTGAGTTAAAGTGTAGACATGGTTACGATCGAGCGACGTCATCAGGTCTTTTTGGTATGCAGCTGCAAGCAGCCACAACATTATTTGGAGTTAATTTAAAAAGAATTCTAAAATTAATCCATGAAAAAGCGTAAGGATTTCGCTCTTAAGTCATAACACATAAAAAAAGTTAGAAAATATAGGAATTTAAATCCTGATTTTCTAACTTTTTTATTTGGGATTACCTGAGTACTAAAAATCAGAATAGATTTTCAGTGGCCTCTACTAAGTCCATACTTTTTTATGAATCAGCTTGAAACATATGATATGCTTCAAGAGGTTACCCTGTCTTTGTTTTGTCAAGTTTTGAAAGATTATAGGAAGATTTAGGATTTTAGTTTTGCACAGTCTAATCCTATTTATATTTCACTAAACATTTCTTCAAAAGAGGTTGAAGATGAAAAAGTAGTGGAGACATTAATTAAACAATTGAAAGCATCAAATCTTCCGAGGGAATCTATCTGTTTAGAAATAATCGAGCGCTTTGGAATTAGTGATATTAATAAAATGAAAGCTGGTATTTCTCGCTTGAAAAAAAGTGGATTTAAGGTGGCAATTGATGATTTTGGGGTGGATTACTCTAACTTAAAAGTTCTTGAAGTTTTAGATTTTGACTTGTTGAAGCTGGATAAGTATTTTGTGGACGAAATGAAAAATTCAAGTATCGTTAGTCAGATGATTGACTTTCTTGCTCAATTAACGGCTAATCTTGAAAAGGTTATGATTATAGAAGGTGTCGAGAGACAGGAGCAAAAAGAAGCGATAAAAAATTATGACTATTCACATCTTTATATTCAAGGTTATTACTACTCCAAACCTTTACCGATTGAGGAATTAGAAAATTTTATAGTTAAAGAATAAAAAAATAAAAATTAACCTATACTATCATTAATTGGTCGGTGTTTGAGGTGATGAATGTGGTTGTTATTTTATTTTTACTAATATCTATATCTATTTTATTTTTATTTTTTATTAATCAGCTACGTATCACGCAAATTTCTCCAACACACTTATATTCATGGTTAAAGTGGTATGCGCTTTGCTTAGTTCTTTATTATGTCTTATCCTCAAATCAATACTACTTTGAACGTGCAAGTTCATTTATGCTTGATGCGGTTAATTTAAGTATTCTAATCATCATCTCTTTTGGAATGATGATCTACGTTCATCAGTATTGTATTGAAAGAGAGCGAGAAAATAAATTGAAAGAACTAGCTATTGCTTACGCTTTATTAAAAAAAGAAGAGCAAGATCGGCAAGATGAATTGTTGGAAAAAGAGTAAAAGATAGTTTAAAACTATCTTTTTTTAATTGTATAATAAATTAAATAGTAGATTTGGAGGGTTTTATATGAAACATATTACACTTGACGAACAGTTAAAAGAAAAAGTTCCCGGTTATTGTTTAGCGGTCATGTCTTTTGAAATGATTGTAAAACCGACATCGGATTCTTTGAAAGAAGAAATGGCTCTATTAGAACAGCGAGTGATGAAGCAATTAACACTAGAAACTCTATTGAAAGAACCTCGTATTGCAGCAGCTCGTGCAGGATATAAATCATTAGGAAAGGATCCTTCACGTTATCGTTTATCAACAGAGGCGTTACTTCGACGACTAATCAAAGGAAATGGACTTTATTATGTTAATAATGCAGTCGATATTGGAAATATTTTATCAGCACAAACACAACGTAGTGTTGCAGTACTTGATGAAGATAAAATCGAGGGAGATATTTTAATTCGTATTGGTAAAGATGAGCTGTACGAAGGAATCGGTCGAGGTAATATTAATATTGAAAATATACCTGTTTATTGTGATGAAGTAGGTCCATTTGGGACACCTACATCAGATACCCCTCGTACAAGAATTACGGAAACGACAAAAAATATTTTAGTCTTTATTACTTCTTTTAACGGAGTAGATGGATTATTACAGGATGTGAAATTAGCTAAAGACTTATTTACACGATTTGGACAAATGACGAATTTTTCATTGGAAATAGTGGAATAATGTTACTATGTATTCTATAGTTATGATATAATCTAAAAATAGATTTTTATTAATATAAAAAGGCGCAGTCATTGCAATAGTTTTGGATTTTAGCGAGGTGTTTTTTATGGAAATAGTCAATGAAAATTCAAACTTCATTAAGACGATTATGAAAGAAGATTTAGAAAGTGGAAAGCATAAAGAAATTATTACACGTTTCCCACCAGAACCGAATGGTTACCTACATATTGGTCATGCGAAAGCCATTTTAACAAACTACTTATTAGCTAAAGAGTTTGGTGGAAAAATGAATCTTCGCTTTGACGATACGAATCCAGTAAAAGAAGATGAAGAGTTCGTACAAGGAATTATTGAAGATATTAAATGGTTAGGTGTTGAGTATAATCAATTATTATTTGCCTCTGATACATTTGAAAAAATGTATGAACATGCAATTCACTTAATTAAAAAAGGTAAAGCTTATGTTGATGATCAAACACCTGAACAAATGCGCGAAAACCGTGGAACTTTAACACAACCGGGAGTTGAATCACCGTATCGTAATCGCTCAGTAGAGGAAAACTTAGAATTATTTGAAAATATGCGAAAAGGTGTTTATAAAGACGGAGAAAAAGTATTACGCGCTAAAATTGATATGGCTTCTCCTAATATGAACTTACGTGACCCTGCATTATATCGTATTTTACATACGACTCATCATAATACAGGTGATAAATGGTGTATCTATCCAATGTATGACTACGCACATCCACTAGAAGATGCATTCGAAGGAATCACTCACTCATTATGTTCGTTAGAATATGAAGATCATCGTCCGTTATATGATTGGGTGATTGAAAACTGTGAAACAGAAGCAAAACCTCGTCAAATTGAGTTTGCTCGTTTAAATATGAAAAACACAATCATGTCAAAACGTTACTTAAAACAATTAGTTGATGAAGGTGTTGTTGATGGATGGGATGATCCACGTATGCCAACAGTGGCAGGTTTACGTCGTCGTGGATATACACCACAAGCTATTACAAACTTTATTCAAGAGGTAGGATTATCAAAAGCTGTGAGTACAGTGGATCCACAAATGTTAGAGCATTTCATTCGTGAGGATTTAAAACTAAAAGCCCCACGTACAATGGCTGTTTTACGTCCGTTAAAAGTAGTCATTACAAACTATCCTGAAGGACAAGTTGAATATTTAGACGCTGAAATCAACCCAGAAGTACCAGAAATGGGAACTCGTCAAATTCCATTCTCTCGTGAAATTTACATTGAACAAGAAGATTTCATGGAAAATCCAGTTCCAAAATACTTCCGTTTATTCCCTGGAAACGAAGTCCGTTTAAAACATGCATACTTTATTAAGTGTACAGATGTTATTAAAGATGAAGAAGGAAACATTGTTGAAATTCATGCAACTTATGATCCAGAAACGAAATCAGGTTCAGGATTTACAGGACGTAAAGTTAAGGGAACCATTCATTGGGTAGATGCAACGCATAATATTCCAGCTGATTTCCATTTATATGAACCATTATTAGTTGAAAATGAAGAAACTGAAGGATTACCATTCTTAGAACGTATCAACAAAAACTCTGAAGATGTTGCACAAGGATTTGTTGAGGAAAACATGAAAGATGTTCAAGCCCATGATAAATTCCAATTCTTCCGTCATGGATACTTTAATGTGGATCCAAAACGTACAAACGAAGGAAAATTATCATTTAACCGCATCGTATCATTAAAATCAAGCTTCCGTATCTAATTTAATATTGTTATTAGAATAGAGATAATAACTAGACAAAACATGATTTGATTTTTGAATAGATTAAAAACTCGTAGATTGATATTTTTTAGTTAATCTACGAGTTTTTTTATTTAAAACTGAATATCAAGGGTGTCTGATAAACAAGATATAATAGGTAAAAATTGTATAATATTTATTATTTTTTGTTAAAATAATAAATATGTCTATTTTCAAAAGATATTCTCAAAAAATGGCTAATAACAAACGGTTGTTTGTTTAATTTGAGCTATAAAATTGCTATAATAAAGCGGGGCCCCCAGGTGAGAGAAACGAACGATCTTCAACAACTGGGGAATGGGCCCCCAGGTGAGAGAAACGAACAATCCACAATAACTGGGGAATGGGGCCCCCAGGTGAGAGAAACGAACGATCTTCAACAACTGGGGAATGGGCCCCCAGGTGAGAGAAGCGAACAATCCACAATAACTGGGGAATGACCTTTAGATGAGTGAAATGTTTTCAGTTTGGGGATATCCTTAATCGTTTGAATAATCATCATTCAACTTTAAAGAGTGTTAGTTTTTAAGATGAAAGATAGCTCCTTTTTATGTTAAGCACTCATAGAGTTATTTTAATCAATTAAAATAGTCTATAAATTGTACCTAGAGAGGGTAAAATAAATTTTAGGCCTTAAAAGTTCGTTTTAAAAGTAAAAAACTATGATCTTCTATGATTAAAGTCAGATTTTTTATCGCTGAAAACCAATCACAACGCTAGTGATAGTTAAAAGCGTAAATTGAGATATACAAATTTTTAAGAGGTGAGATAATGAGTCATTTATTAGATAAAATGAATCCGCAACAAAAGGAGGCTATTTTAACGACAGAAGGTCCTTTATTAGTAATGGCTGGTGCCGGTTCAGGAAAAACCCGAGTATTAACGCATCGTATTGCCTATTTAATGTCGGAAAAACAAGTATCCCCATATAATATTCTTGCGATTACTTTTACGAATAAGGCAGCGCGCGAAATGAAAGAGCGTGTTGAAAAATTAATTGGTGAACGTGGAAAAGACGTTTGGATTTCAACCTTTCATTCCATGTGTGTTCGTATTTTAAGACGCGATATTGATTTAATTGGTTATGATTTAAATTTTGGAATTTTAGATGATGCAGATCAGTTAAGTGTCATTAAAACAGTGATGGAAGATTTGAATTTAGACCCAAAACGTCAATCTCCAAAATATTTTTTATCCCAAATTAGTAATGCCAAAAATGAATTAAAAGCGCCAAGTGATTTAAGTAAAGAGTTTGAAAATGAAGATGTCATTCGTGTTTATGAAAAATATCAACAGACGTTATTTAAAAATAATCGTTTAGATTTTGATGATTTATTAATGTTAACTGTTCACTTGTTTGAAAAGCATCCAGACGTTTTATCTTTTTATCAGAATAAGTTTCAATATATTCACATTGATGAGTATCAAGATACTAACCATGCTCAATATAAGATTGTGAAGCTATTAGCGGAGAAATTCCGAAATATCTGTGTGGTGGGTGACTCAGATCAATCTATTTATAGTTGGCGTGGAGCAAATATCGGAAATATTTTATCTTTTGAGAGCGACTATAAAGATGCAGCTGTTGTTTTACTTGAACAAAACTACCGCTCAAAACAGATGATTTTAAATGCGGCTAATGATGTGATTAGAAATAACAGTGGGCGTCGTGATAAACAACTTTGGTCTGATCGTGGTGAAGGTGAGTCGATAGAATACCATCGTGCATCTGATGGGGATATTGAAGCAACTTACATTGCAGATAAGATTGCTTATATGAGACGTGATACGTACGATTATCATGATTTTGCTGTTTTATATCGTACGAACTCTCAATCACGTGCCATTGAACAAGCTTTACTTCGTCAAAATATTCCTTATCGATTAGTTGGAGGACAAAGTTATTTTAAACGTAAAGAGATTAAAGACTTGATGGCTTACTTACGTTTAATTTGTAATCCGGATGATGATTTATCATTTGTTCGTGTCGTGAATGAACCGAAACGAGGAATCGGAGCTGCATCAATTGATAAATTAAATCAATTTGCTAAAGATTCAGAATTATCGTTGATGGCATCTATTCAAGATGCAACGGGTGTAGTTGCAAAAGCGACATTAAATAAATTAATGGATTTTAAGACGATGATTTATATGCTTCGTGCCCAAATTGAAGATTATTCATTGGCTAGTTTTATTGATTTAGTTTTAAATCAGACTGGATATCTTGAAATGTTAGAAAACGAAAATACCATTGAAGCTGACAGTCGTATTGATAACTTAGGAGAATTTAAATCAATGGCTACACAATTTGAAGAGGTTGATTTAGATGAAATTTTAGCAGAAGAAGAAAGTGAAGAACGTGCAGAAGAACTATCTACAATGACAAAGTTGATTATTTTGTTAAATGATTTGATGCTACAAACAGATACTGAAACTGAAGAAGAAGCTAATGAATCTAAAGTAACCTTAATGACGATTCATGCAGCTAAAGGATTAGAGTTCCCAGTTGTGTTTATTTGTGGATTTGAAGATGGAATTTTCCCATTACGTTCAGCCATTGAACAAGGAGCCGACGAGTTAGAAGAAGAACGTCGTTTAGCTTATGTGGCGATTACTCGTGCAGAAGATCTTTTATTCATTACAAATGCACAAAGTCGTTATCAATATGGAATGCGATCAGCTAATGCCGAATCGATGTTTATCAAAGAGATTTCCGATAAATATTTAAATAAAACAGGAATTGAAGCTCGTCCTCGCCCTTCGTTTACACTTCAAGAAGCAGTAGAGTCAAAGGCACCAAAGCGTCAATTAAAGACCGTTAATCTAAATTCTGATTCTTCATGGGCAAGTGGTGATAAAGTTGAACATGATACATTTGGTGAAGGTGTTGTTGTCGGAGTTAAGGGTGAGGTTATTTCGATTGCCTTTAGTGCACCTCATGGAATTAAAAAATTAATGGGATCACATCCGGCATTAAAAAAACGCTCATAACAAATGATAAAGGAGAATGATTGATGTCAAGAGAACGTGTTGAAGAGTTAACGAAACTATTAAATCAATATAATAAAGAATATTACGTTTTAGATAAACCGAGTGTCAGTGACAAAGAATATGATCGATTAATGCAAGAATTAATAGAACTAGAATCTCAGTTTCCAGAATTAAAATCTGTGACATCTCCAACAGTTCGTATAGGAGGAGCCGTTTTAGAAGGATTTAATAAAGTCGAGCATGAGAAGCCTATGTTATCATTGGCGAATGCATTTAATGAAAGTGATTTGCGTGATTTTGATAGTCGTGTTCGTAAAGTATCACCGCAGGTCACGTATGTTTGTGAGTTAAAGATTGATGGATTAGCAGTGACTTTGCATTACCGTGATGGACATTTTGTTCAAGGCGCTACACGTGGAGATGGTGTCGTAGGAGAGGATATCTCTGAAAACTTAAAAACGATTCAGACAATCCCGCTTCAAATTCCTTACACAAATCCACTTGAAGTTCGTGGAGAAGTTTATATGTCTAAAGCAACGCTTGAGAAATTAAATAAGCAACGAGCAGAAAAAGGAGAGGAATTATTCGCCAACCCTAGAAATGCAGCCGCAGGTTCTTTACGCCAGTTGGATTCAAAAATTGCAGCTAAACGTGAATTAGCGATGTTTTGTTACTCCGTTCCAAGTGCTTTTGAATTAAATTGCTCAACTCATGAACAAAGTTTGCAAAAGATTGAGGAGTTAGGATTTAATGTCAATTCAAATCGTGAAGTTTGTCAATCGATTGATGAGGTTTTAGCTTATATTGAAAAATGGTCAACTGCTCGATTTGATTTACCGTATGAAATTGATGGAATTGTGATTAAAGTCAATCAATTAGAAGAGCAAGAGAAGTTAGGATCAACCGTAAAAAGTCCTCGTTGGGCCATCGCTTATAAATTCCCTGCTGAAGAAGTGGAAACTATTTTAAAAGATATTATTTTTACCGTCGGACGTACTGGAATGGTGACACCTAATGCGGTGTTAGAACCAGTTCGTGTAGCGGGAACACGTGTTAGCCGTGCAACACTACATAATGAAGATTACGTCAAAGAACGCGACATTCGAATTTTTGATCGCGTCGTTATTCGTAAAGCAGGAGAAATTATTCCTGAGGTTGTCAAGCCAGTTGTGGATAGCCGTAATGGAGAGGAAGTTCCATTTCAAATGATTGAAGAATGTCCACGTTGTGGAAGTCATTTAGTACGTGAGGTTGGAGAAGCTGATCATTATTGCTTAAATATTGATTGTCCAGCCCGCATTGTTGAAAGTTTATGTCACTTTGTTTCACGTGATGCTATGAATATTGAAGGACTAGGTGTCAAAGTAGTTGAACAACTATATGTGAATCAGTTAATTTCAAATGTAGCAGATATTTATAAACTTAAAAAAGAACAGTTATTACCACTTGAGCGTATGGGTGAAAAGAAAGTTTCAAATTTATTAACAGCTATCGAAAGTAGTAAACAAAATAGCTTAGAGAAGTTATTATTTGGTTTAGGTATTCGTCATGTGGGAAGTAAAACAGCTAAAGTGTTAGCTGCACATTTTGAAACGATTGAGGCATTAATGAATGCAACGTTTGAAGATTTTAAAGTCATTTCTGAAATTGGTGACGTGATTGCGAACAGTATTCTTCATTACTTCTCACAAGAAGCCAATCTTCATTTAATTCAAGAGTTAAAAGAATTGCAGCTTAATATGACGTATACAGGTATTAAATCATCTTCAACCGAAATGAATGAGTTTTTTGGAAAAACAGTTGTTTTAACAGGAACATTAACCACATTATCTCGTAAAGAAGCAGGGGAGCAGTTAGAAGCTTTAGGTGCTAAAGTTTCAGGAAGTGTGAGTGCTAAGACTGATTATTTAGTTGCTGGAGAAAAAAGTGGATCAAAACTAAAAAAAGCACAGGAACTAGGAATTACGATTCTTGATGAAGAGACAATGTTAAAAATGATGGGAAGATAGGAGGAGTTTAATGAAACGTTTCTACGTGTTATTCGTGAGTTTATTATGTAGTATTAGTGTTTTAGTGGGATGTACTAAGCCCCCGACACCGTCTGTTCAAGAGGGAACAACTGATGAAGAAACTTTAACGACAAAGTGGTTATCAAATGAGACGACAACGGATTACTATCGAACGATACTTCCGTATAAATCTAGTCCTACGCGTGGATTAATTTATTCCTCTAAGTATTCAAAGGTAAGTAATCGTTACGATATTGATTATTTTGAATTAGCGCTCATGCGTGAATCACAATCGTATTTTGATCCAGAGAATTTTTATTTTCAAGAAGGCCAATATTTAACGAAAGAAACCGTTAAACAAATGCTTTCAAAAAAGAAAACACAGACCGAATTAGAGGCGGAATTAGAAAATGATTCTGAGTATGTAGATTTAGGGTTAAATCCATCTTCAAATGAAGTGATTAACATTAATGGGATTGAAGTAACGAGTCCAGTTTATTTGGCGTATCTACTCGAACAGGATTACCTCATTCAAGAAGGAGATGAAGCTCTTTTAAACGGTGTAACGATTGGGTTAGCATTAAATCCGTATCAATCATGGCAAAATGAACTCGGTTATACTCAAGTTGTTGCATTAGATGAAGAGACCCTAATTTCAAAAGGAAAAGAGATTGCTCAAGAAGTGATTCAAATTTTACGTAATCAAGAAGAGTTTAAATCTATTCCTATTATGATTGGATTATACATTGTTGAAGAAGAAAGTGCGGTCACACCGGGACATATGGTAGCTAAAACATTAGTTGCAGCAGAGAGTGAACAAATTAAAGACTGGAAAGCCGTTAATGAACATTATTACTTACTTCCAAATGAGAATACCTTCGCTATTGATGCAAATATCTCTAATCAGTACAGTGAATTCAAAGAAATTATAAAGGAGTATTATCCACATTATTATGGAATTATAGGTGTGGCACATTTTATAGATAATAAATTAGAAAACTTAGAAATCACTGTGAATATTGACTTCTACGGTTTGGCTGAGAAGATCTCCTTTCATCAATTGCTAAGTCAACTTATTAAAGAAACCTTTTCACCCCAATATAATATCAATGTTGTCGTTCGCTCAAGTGATGAAATTTACGGGGTATTGTTACGCCCAGCTAACAGTGATGAGGTTGAATTAAAAATAATAAGTTGGAAATAGCAAGTATGTGAGAAAGAGGATGAAATGAAGAAATTATTTTGGCGTTTAACGATGATGTTTTGGGGAGTATTTAGTGTGGTTCTAGTATCCTTTCTAATTACTTTTTATTTGAATTATGAAAAAAGTTATATGCAGAAGCTATTAGAATTTGATAATCAAGTTAAAGATGTCGTCAGTATGATTGATAAAAATTTTAAGGAGTATACTCGAATAGTCAAACTAGAAGAGTTTAGGTCCATTTGTATCTTGGAAGAAAATTTAGAGATTTTTAAAATGATGGATTCGGAAGAAGTTAATACTTTACTAAATCAACAATTATTAGTTAGCGATGAAAGTATGACTGAAGAGGAAAAATTGTTTTACTTAGCTTATTCAAAAACAGTTAATTTAGTAAATGAATTGCTACCTAACATAAAAGAACTGTATGAAAATGAATATGAGATTCTTGAGTTTATATTTATTCCATTTTATGATGAATCGATGAATCAAACAGTTTTTGCTGAAAAATTCAATCAATCTCAGCTGATTGAATTACAAGATGGATTATTCATGTTTAATGAACCTATTCAACAAAAAGATAATATTTGGGCAGCTTATCAAGTAGTGGAATGGGAAGATGAAATACTAGGGTACTTCCAACTTGTGTTTAAAACAATTAATACTGAAGAAATTTTTCCATACTCTCATCTTAATAAAGGTCTTTACTATGTGGATAATCAATTATATACAGATAATGATCTTCCATCTGATTTAAAAGAAAAGCTGCTACCAGCTAGCTTTGAAGAGGCATCTTCTATCTTAAAAGATGAAGGGTATTATTTAAGTCAACATACATCCGAAGTGATGAACTTAAAAGTCATTCACTATCAGTTAAAAAATCAGTTACGAGCGTCCGTCATTGCTCAGACGATCAGTTTATTTGAATTAAGTGTTATTCTTTTAATTCTTTTATTTTTACTAGTCTCTTACATTTTATTTATGTCCATTGTCAAACCATGTTACTTATTAGTTGATTACGTCAAGCGATGTAGTGAAGGAAATTATAAAATACCTTCAAATATTTGTAAAAGTTGGCGATCTTCTTTTTTAATGGTTAGAAATGCTTATTTAGAAAATGAACGATTATTAAATGTAAAAGATAGTCAAAGTCAAGAATTAGAGTATGCTTGGAAACGTACGCTTGTAGCGAGTCAAGCAAAGACTCATTTCTTAGCTAAAGTTTCTCACGAATTAAAGACACCTTTAAATGCGATCAAAGGCTATGTGCAAGTTTTAAAACTAAGCATTGATCAGCCAAAACAAAAAAACAACTAGAGATTATTGAACACTCGAGTGATTTATTATTAAAACACGTAAATGAATTACTTGATTTCTCAATGATTGAAGATGGAAAAGTTAAGTTAGCTATTCACAAACTCGATATTTTTCAAACGGCCCATGAAGTTGAAGAATTATTTATGATTGAGGCAGCGAATAAAGGAATAGAACTAACAGTCATAATTGATGAATCAATTCCTCATCAGTTATATGGAGATAATGACCGTATTAAACAAATTATTATAAATTTAGTGTCTAACGCTATTAAGTTTACCGATATTGGAGAAATTAAAGTTAGCTTTGATTTAGATTATGAAAATGAATTTGAGGTTTACTTGAGTATTAAAGTAGAAGATACGGGTAAAGGTATTGCACCCAATAAGCTAGAATTTATTTTTGAGGCTTTTGCACAAGAAAATAATACGATTTCAAGACGCTATGGAGGAACAGGACTAGGATTGAGTATTTCGAAGCGATTAGCAGATGTGATGGGTGGAAACTTGACAGTAGAAAGTACGCTCGAAGTAGGATCAACCTTCACACTCTTTTTACCTTTAGCTAAAACGTTAGTTGAGGAAGAGCAATGTTAGAAGAAAGCAAGAGGTGAACTTAAATGAATGATAAAATTGTTGTAAAAGGTGCAAGAGAACAAAATTTAAAAAATATTGATGTAGAAATTCCAAGAAATCAACTAGTTGTTTTAACGGGACTATCTGGTTCAGGAAAATCATCACTTGCTTTTGAAACCATCTATGCAGAAGGACAACGACGTTATGTGGAAAGTTTATCTGCATATGCTAGACAATTTTTAGGTAATATGGAAAAACCAGATGTGGATTCGATTGAAGGACTTTCGCCAGCTATTTCGATTGATCAAAAAACAACTAATCGAAATCCTCGTTCAACGGTAGGAACTGTAACCGAAATTTATGACTATTTACGTTTATTATTTTCTAGAATTGGAAAACCTGTTTGTCCAACGCATCATATAGAAATTCAAGCACAGTCCGTCGAGCAAATGGTTGATCGCTTATATGAATATCCGGAGCGAACACGTATGCAAATTTTAGCTCCGATTGTTGTTGGAAAAAAAGGAACACATACAAAAGTTTTAGAACAATTAAAAAAAGATGGATATATTCGAGTTCGCATTAATGGTGAGATGCTAGATTTAGATGAAGAAATTACGTTAAATAAAAATAAAAAGCATACGATTGAAGTTATTGTGGACCGAATTTCATTAAGACCAGATGCCACTGCAAGGGTGGCAGATTCCATCGAAACAGCTTTGAATCTTGGTAATGGAAAAGTGTTAGTGGATATAGTAGGTCAAGAGGAGTTAGTTTTTAGTGAACATTTTTCTTGTCCTTACTGTGATTTTTCAGTTGGTGACTTAGAGCCACGGATGTTTTCATTTAACTCTCCCTTTGGTGCTTGTCCTGAATGTAGTGGACTAGGTGTTCAAAAGAAAATCGATGTTGATTTATTAATTCCAGATCCGAAGTTATCGATTTCACAAGGTGCTATTCGTGGATGGGAAAAAGAAGAGAATTATGGACGAAAACTTTTAGATACGGTTTGTCGACATTATGAAATAGATTTAGATAAACCGTTTGAAGAGTTAACTGAAAAAGAAAAAAATATTGTTTTATATGGAACAACAGAACCTATTCATTTTCAACTACAGTCGGAGAGTGGAATTAAACAAGAAAAGTTTGATGTTTATGAGGGCGTTGTTAATAATTTAGAGCGACGTTATATCGAAACCAACTCGTCATTTATGCGTGAGTGGATCGAAGGATTCATGTCTGATTTAACTTGTAAACAGTGCGATGGAAAGCGACTATCAGAAGAAGCTTTATCTGTTTTAGTAGATGGAAAGAACATTAATGACTTTACCGATTTATCGATTCAGGAAGCATTAGACTTTATTAAGAATTTAGATTTAAGTGAAAAAGATAAGCTGATTGCAAATTTAATCTTAAAGGAAATTATTGAACGTCTAAGTTTTTTAGTAAACGTTGGATTAGATTACTTAACATTAAGTCGTTCAGCGGGATCACTTTCTGGAGGAGAAGCACAGCGTATTCGTTTAGCTACTCAAATTGGTTCAAGATTATCAGGTGTTTTATACGTATTAGACGAACCTTCCATTGGTTTACATCAACGAGATAATGATCGTCTAATAGAAACACTTAAATCAATGCGTGATTTAGGAAACACATTGATTGTAGTTGAACACGATGAAGACACAATGATGGCTTGTGATTATTTAATTGATATCGGTCCTGGTGCAGGAATTCATGGTGGACAAATTGTCGCTCAAGGGACACCAGAAGAAGTGATGGAAAATGAAGCTTCGATAACTGGTCAGTATTTAAGTGGAAAAAAACAAATTTATTTACCGAAAGAACGCCGAAAAGGAAATGGAAACTTCATTGAAGTAAAAGGTGCAAAAGAAAATAACT